>JAZLBK010000079.1:0-7775 GCA_045613665.1 Christensenellaceae bacterium
AGAGCATGCGGATAATATTATTAGTTTATTAGACGAAGGCAATACCGTTCCATTTATAGCAAGATATAGAAAGGAACTTACAGGGCATATTGACGACCAAGTTTTAAGAAGTTTACTTGATAGATTAAACTATTTAAGAAACCTTGAAAAGAGAAAACAAGAGATTGAAAAGTCGATAACCGAGCAAGGCAAAATGAGTGACGAGATTGCCTTGGCACTTAGTAATGCTGAAACTATGACGGAAGCGGAAGACGTGTACAGACCTTTCAAACAAAAAAAGAAAACGCGCGCTACCGTTGCGATTTCTAAAGGGTTATCTCCGCTTGCTGAAATTATTTGGGCGCAAAATGAAAATGGCGCTTTGCTTGACGAAATTGCCAAAGAATATATAAATAGTGAACTTGGCGTAAATACTGTTAAAGACGCTATTTTAGGCGCAAGTGATATAATTGCCGAAAAAATTAGCGACGACGCTGAAATTAGAAAATCGCTTAGAAGAATTTTTCTAAAAATAGGCGTTTTATCCGCCGTTTATCAAAAGGGTGGAGAAGAAAAGGATAAAACGGGCGTTTACGAAACGTATAAAGAATTTTCAGAGCCGATAGGTCAATTAAAATCTCATAGAGTATTGGCGATAAACCGCGGTGAGAAAGAAGACGTGTTAAAAGTTAAACTTGAAATACCCGAAACGGTTGCGCTTAACACCGTTAAAAAGGCTGTAATTATAAATAATAGCCCGTATAAACAAACGTTATATCAAGCGTGCGAAGATGCTTATAACCGCCTTATAGAGCCTTCTATTGAAAGGGAAGTAAGAAACGTTTTAACTGAAAACGCTCAGGAAAAGGCTATAAAAACCTTTGAGTGTAACCTTCGCCCACTCTTAATGCAAGCGCCACTTAAAGGCAAGGTGGTAATGGGTTTTGACCCCGGTGTTAGAACGGGTTGCAAAATTGCCGTAGTTGACGAAACTGGTAAAGTTCTTGGCAAAACGGTGGTGTACCCAACGCTTGGCGGAGAAAAGAGGATTTTAGAGGCAAAAGCCGAACTCAAAAAGTTTATAAACGCTTTTAAGGTTGACGTTATTGCAATAGGTAATGGTACGGCGTCGAAAGAGTCGGAGATTTTTATTGCAGATTTAATTAAAGAGTTTAACGGCAAGGTTTCATATATAGTAGTTAGCGAGGCGGGTGCGTCGGTATATTCCGCATCTGAACTCGGCGCGAAAGAGTTTCCTGACTTTGACGTGTCAGAGCGTTCTGCCGTTTCTATTGCAAGAAGGCTTCAAGACCCGCTTGCCGAACTTATCAAAATAGACCCAAAATCAATAGGCGTTGGACAATATCAACACGATATGCCGGTAGCAAGGCTTGACGAAGTGCTTGGAGGAACTGTTGAAGACTGCGTAAACTCGGTAGGCGTTGACCTTAATACTGCAAGCGCATCACTTCTTTCATACGTTTCAGGGCTTAATAAATCTATTGCTCAAAATCTTGTAGAATATCGCAATAAAAACGGTAAATTTATATCGAGAAAGCAACTCTTAAAGGTTAATAAACTTGGCGAAAAGGCATATACTCAATGCGCCGGCTTTTTAAGAATTGCAGGCGGAACTAATATTTTAGATAATACCGCAGTTCACCCCGAATCGTACGAAGGGGCTGAAAAATTACTTAAAATTTTCGGCTATACTGACGACGACGTTAAAAACAATAATCTTTTAGGTTTGCACGATAAAATTAAAGCGTACGGCAAAGAAAAACTTTCGGTTGAGTGTGGGCTTGGCGTAGATACTATAACCGACGTTTGTAGCGAACTTGTAAAACCGGGGCGCGACGTTAGAGATAGTTTACCGGCACCTGTTTTACGTTCGGATATTTTGTCGTTGCAAGACTTAAAAGAAGGTATGATTATATCCGGCGTAGTTAGAAACGTTACCGACTTTGGCGCTTTCGTAGATATAGGCGTTCATCAAGACGGGCTTGTTCACATTAGCGAACTTAGCGACGTATTCGTTAAAAATCCGCAATCGGTAGTAACGGTAGGGCAAGCGGTTAAAGTTAGGGTAAAAGGTATTGACGTTAGAAAAAATCGCATATCTTTATCAATGCGAGGTATAAAATAAATTACAAGTGCATATTATCTACTAAATAGGTTGACAAAACACCCCTTAATTGCTATAATAATTAAAAAAACCAAGGAGAATAAAAAAATGTCCACTTTTGAAAAGGTTAAAAATATGTTGGTTGAAAAATTAGGCGTTGCCGAAGGTAAGGTTACTTTGGAAAGCGAAATCATTAAAGATTTAGGCGCTGACTCGCTCGACCTTGTTGAAATGCTTTTATCGTTAGAAGAAAACTTCGGTGTAACGGTTACTGACGAGCAAACCGAATCAATCGTTACGGTTAAAGATATCGTTGAAATTATCGACAATAAGTAATAAATAATTAAATATAACCCCACGGCTTACGTCGTGGGGTTTAATTTTGCATTTGTTATATAAATTTTCGGTTAATTTTTAATTAACCGTTTACAAACTAAGGGTATTGTGATATACTAATAGTATGAAAAAAGGTATTAAGGCAAAACAAAATCCCGATAAGTTTTTCACGCTTGAATTTTTTGGAGTGACGGTGATAATTTCGTCATTCCTTTTACTTGTGTGTTTGCTTTTTGGCAACAGTGTTTTGTTTGAGATAGGCGGTGAAGTTCAATCGTTTATTTTAGGCTTGTTCGGTTACCTTTCATACCCCATATTTATAACTTTAATTTTTATCGGTTTTATAATGCTACTTGGTAAAAAACCGTCTAATAAACGTTCTAAAAAACCGTTGTTCTACTCGTTAACAATCATACTGCTTTTCACTTCGATTTTAACCGTTTTAACTAACCAGCAAAACCCCGTAGATATAAAGTCATATCTAAACTTTGCGTTTGAAGGTGCTAAGGGTGGGCTTGCAACGTCGGTAGTGGGCGGTGCGTTTATATCACTTATAACCTTTTACGCGGTTAAATACTTAACTTACCTTGGTAGTTTAGTGTTATTTGGCATTTTACTCTTATTAACGCTATCGTTTGCGTATAAGTCGTATAAGAGAACGGCTATTGAAAATAAAGAGTTAAAAATTGCCGAAATCAACGCCAAGGCGCAAGCAGAGGCGCAAGTTGAAATAAATAGGCAAAACAATCAGGCGTTTAGCCAAAACGCATTTATGCAAAACCAAGGCGGATACGCTCAGCCTTATCAAAATGCTAATCAGTTTAACTATCAAGCACAAAATCAATACCAGTATCAAAATAACGCTATGCAAGGCGAGCAGTTTGATAGAAACGGTTACGAAAGGGCTGAACTTTACGGCAACCAAAACGTCAACTATCAAGAGCCTACTTTTATCGACCGTGAAAAACACGAAAAAAGTATGGAAATCTTGTACGGCAACCAGCCTAAAACCTATTCGAGCGAATACAGTCGTTCGTTCGAGCCGAGCGGTATGCGTTTAGAAATTGAAAAGCCGACGGCTACTATGCCGAGTGACGGCGTTATTTCTAACCCTATTAAAAGAGAAGACGTGGTTAAAGATTTTACGCTTGACGACAGTTTTTCGTTTAACTACACCAAAAATGAAGGTGACGACGGGGATATCGAAGTTACCGTTGACCAAATGGAAAGCGAGGTAAGCGTTGACGCTGAGCCCGAAAATAAAATTACTGATTTTTTGAAAAACTTAACTGAAAGCGTTGAAGTTGAAGAACCTAAAACTGCGGTTGAAGAAAGTGTGGTTGAAGTTGAAAAGGAGTGCGAATACGCTAAAAAACTTATAGAAAATATGCCACATAACTATAAGTATAAAAAACCGCCTATAACTTTGTTTAAGACGATTGACAATTCTCAAAATAATTACGAGTTTGAACTTTTCAAAGCAGAAACAAAGGCTAAAATTTTAACAACGCTTAAAACTTTTGGCGTTGATACGGATATTCCGCGCGTATTCAAAGGTCCTGCGGTTACGAGATTTGATATTGCTATCCCGCCCGACGTTCCTATGAGCAAGGTAACAAAACTTCAAAACGACTTGAATTTGAGAATTGCCGCTAAAAGCGCAATAAGAATGATTGCGCCTATACCTAACACTTCCTACGTTGGTATTGAAGTTCCTAACAAAGAGCCGGATAGCGTTAGCATTAAAGATATTATCGTGTCTGACGAGTTTATTAACACTAAACCGTTCTCGCTCGTGTTTGCACTTGGAAAGGACGTAATCGGTAAACCTGTTTCGCTTGATATTGCCGACATGCCACACCTTTTAGTTACCGGTACGACGGGTTCTGGTAAGAGTGTTTGCTTAAACACTTTAATAATAAGTTTAATTTCAAAATACGGGCCTGACGAATTAAGATTCGTTATAGTAGACCCCAAGCGCGTTGATTTAGAGCCGTTTAGAGAAATTCCGCATATGATGTTCGGCGAAATTATTGAAGACGTTCCTATGACCAACTCAATGCTTACTTGGGCGGTAGAAGAAATGGAATCGCGCTATCGCGAACTTGCGCGTTCACGCGCTAAAAATATTAAAGATTATAATACTAAGGCGAGAGAAAACGGTCAAAAAATCATGCCGAGAATCGTAATTGTGATGGACGAGTTCGCCGATATTATGATGCAGGATAAAAAGGGCGTTGCAACGAAAGTGTGCCTTATTGCTCAAAAAGCGCGCGCTGCGGGTATCCATCTCGTTCTTGCTGCGCAAAGACCGTCGGTTGACATTATCGAAGGTCCTATCAAATCAAACTTACCGTCGCGTATCGTATTTCGCGCGTCGTCAATGCCTGACTCTATGACGAGTTTAGGGGAGGCTGGCGCTGAAAAACTTTTAGGTAGGGGCGACTGTTTGTATAAAACTAACGGCATGCTTAACGTAGAGCGCGTTATGGGTGCGTACGTTTCTGACGACGAGATGTATGACGTTATTGATTTCGTAAGTGAAAATAACGAAAAATATTTCGACTATAATAACTGGGCGAAAATAGTTGCGCGCGTTAATCAAGTTTCACAGCCAAGCGAAGGCGTTTCACCAAGCGGTGGTAACGAAGAGCAAGGCGAAGGGTATATTGACCCTATCTATATTAAAGCAATGCGCGTAGGGTATAGTTTTGGTGGACTTTCCGCATCTTTCTTGCAAAGAAAACTTGCGGTAGGGTTTCCGCGTGCTGGTAAGATTATCGACTGGCTTACCGACAACGGATATATAACGCCAAACGCTATTGCAGGCAAACGCCAAATGGTTATGACAAAAGAAAGTTTTGAAGAAAAGTTTGGGGCTGAATAATGTTTACTAATAAGAAAATAGGTCTTATTTCGCTTGGTTGCGACAAAAATAGAGTGGACTCTGAAAGGGCGCTTGCCTTAATAAGCGAAAGGGCTATACTCACAAACGATATAAACGAGGCTAACGTAGTAGTTATAAACACTTGCGCTTTTTTAGAAAGCGCGCGTAAAGAGGCTATTGAAACGGTTTTTGAAGTAAACGCCTTGCGTGAAAGCGGAAACCTTGAAAAAATAGTTTTAACGGGTTGTTTGCCACAAAAATTCGTTTTAGATATGTTTGAAGAATTTTTGGAAGTTGACGTGTTTTTGGGCTTTTTAGATTACGACCTTTTGTTTGACGCGCTTAAACTCGCTTACGAAAATAAACGAGTAAATTTTGTTGGCAAAAATAAAAAAGTTGAAATAAATAAAAGAATACTGACAACCCCTTGTCACTATTCTTATCTTAAAATAGCAGACGGGTGCAACAATAAGTGTACGTATTGCTTAATTCCTAAAATTAGGGGTAGGTATATATCAACGCCGATTGATGAACTTGTTGCTGAGGCAAAATCTCTTGGAGAACTTGACGAACTTATTTTAGTAGCGCAAGACGTTACGCGTTACGGCGAAGATTTATACGGCGAAATTAAAATTGTAACTTTAATTAAAGAGTTGTCTAAACTTGAAAACGTTTCGTCGATTAGGTTACTATATTGTTATCCTGACGTTTTAAGTGACGAGTTGATTGACGAAATTGCAACTAATGATAAGGTTATTAAATACGTTGATATGCCACTTCAACACAGTGAAAATTCCGTATTGAAACTTATGAATAGGCGTGGTAGCCGTGAAAGTTACCTATCGCTTATAGACAAGTTAAAAAGTAAGGTTAAAAACGTTGCAATTAGAACCACTTTTATTGCAGGTTTTCCGGGTGAAAGCCAAGAAGATTTCAACGGACTTATTGATTTTATTAAAAAGGCTGAATTTTGTAGCGTCGGTTTTTTTGCATACTCGCGCGAAGAAGGTACGCCTGCGTATAAACTTCCTAACCAAATTAGTGAAGATATTAAGCGTGAAAGGGTTGAAAAACTATATGAAGTTCAGCGTGAAATTTCGTTAAACAACTTAAAAAAATACATAAACCAAACCATATCTGTTATTTGTGATGGTATAGATTATGAAAAACAGTCTTTCTACGGCAGGGCGTATTTTCAAGCGCCTGACGTTGACGGAAAGGTTTATTTTACCTACGACGGTACAATTTCGCAAGGCGAAAGATATAACGTTTTAATAGATAGCGTTGACGATTACGATTTATACGGGAGAGCGACAGATGAATTTACCAAATAAACTTTCACTTTTAAGAATAATATTAGTTCCCATTATGGTTGCGACGTTTTATATGTCGTTTATTCCTTATAACTATTTAATTACCGCGGTGGTGTTCACTATTGCCGCGTTTACCGATTTTTTAGACGGGTACATTGCAAGAAAATATAATTTAGTTACCGACTTAGGTAAGTTTTTAGACCCTATTGCCGATAAAATACTCGTTATAGGCGCGTTTATTATAATGCTTACCTGTCCGTGTATTTTGTCTGGAAGTTTTGGTTTTACCTTTTATCAACTTGCAGGCGGTATAGGTGTAACGATAATAGTAGCGCGCGAACTTATAGTTTCAGTATTAAGAATGCTCGCTGCGGGTAAGGGCAAGGTTTTAGCGGCTGAAAAAAGTGGTAAAATTAAAACTCTTATTACCGATTTAGCGTTGATTATTTTGTTTTTATCGGCTGAATTTTCCTTCCTTTTTATCGCGGGTATCGTATTATACCTAATTTCAGTTGCGTTAACCGTGTATTCGGGCAGTTACTACGTAATTAAAAATAGGGAAGTTTTTAGATGAGTTTAATTAGAACTTTCAAACTTTTCGGCGTTAATAGACTTGAACTTGAAAAGTATTTAAGTAATAGTAAAATTAAGTTTACACTTTCTTGTGCTAACGACGATTATTTACTAAATTTAGATTTTACTGATGACGGCGAGATTTTAGTTGATAAAAAACTCAAAGAGTTTTTAATAAAATACCAAAGCCACGTTTACGCTGAAAGCGACGTAACGCTGTGTGGTCAACTTGTAAAAATTCTGTCGCTAAGGGGCGCTAAAATTTCAATTGCCGAATCCTTTACCGGCGGTGGAGTGTCAAGCCAAATTACTTCGGTATCCGGCGCAAGTAAGGTGTTTTTTGAAGGCGTTGTTGCTTATTCGAAAGAGGCAAAACACAGTCGCTTAGGAGTGAGTTACGAAATTTTGGATAGTTATAATCCCGTTTCAAGCCAAGTTGCAAGCGAGATGGTTAAAGGGCTTTTAGCAAGTGGAAACTGTGATTTAGCTATTTCAACTACGGGAATTGCAGGTCCAAGCAGTGACGATTCGGGTTACCCCGTAGGGCTTTGTTATATAGGTA
>JAZLBK010000080.1:0-18524 GCA_045613665.1 Christensenellaceae bacterium
AAATATTGTATAATAGATTATATAATAAAAACCGTTAAAAATCAACAGTTTAGATAAGGTAAATATGTTTATAAAAAACTTATTGCTTAAAAATTACCGCAATTATGAAAACGAAGTTTTCAATTTTAATAGCGGAATAAATATTTTAGTTGGGGATAACGCTCAGGGCAAAACTAATTGCGCTGAAGCCGTTTTCTATTTATGCACCGGCTATTCTCCGCGCGCTGTGAGAGATAAGCAGGTTATTCGTTACGGCGAAAAATCGGCTACCGTGGTAGGCAAGTGCGAAAGTAGGTTTGGCGCGGTAGAAGTTTCAATCGAGTTTCAACAAGCGCAAAAAAACGTTACCTTAAACGGCGTGCCTATTAAAAAAATAGGCGAACTTATGGGCAATATAAATTCGGTGTTTTTTAACCCCGGCGAACTAAAACTTATACAGCAAAGCCCCGAAGATAGGCGTAGATTTTTAGATATTTCGCTTTCACAAATGGATAGGGGGTATTTTTATTCCTTACAAAAATACCGTAAAATTTTAGAGCAAAGGAACGAACTTCTTAAAAATCCCGACCGTGAAGTCGTGTTTGAAACGCTACCGCTTTGGGACGTTGAACTTTCAAAATACGCCGTTGAAATAATAAACAAACGAAAGGAATTTATTAGTAAACTAATTCCGCACGCCAAAGCCTTTCACTCTTACGTTACGGGTGGCGAAGAGTTAGAACTTATGCTTGAAACACCTTATTTTGACGGGGACAATTCCCAAGATTTAGTGCAGATTTACGCTGAAAAAACCGAAAAAGACTTAGCGCTTGGCTATACCACCGTTGGTCCGCACCGTGACGATATTAAAATAAAAGTTAACGGGGAGGACGTTAGAGTTTACGGCTCGCAAGGTCAACAGCGAACCACCGCAATATCATTAAAACTTGCCGAACTTGAAGTATTTAACGAACGCTTTAACGAATACCCCATTTTAATACTTGACGACGCGCTTAGTGAACTTGACGGAAAGCGTAGAAAAAAACTCATTGAAAAACTTAAAGGTTTTCAAACGATAATAACTTTAACCGAACTCCCTGACGAACTTAAAAATCTTGACGGGGCTAACGTAATTAAAATTTCAAACGGTAAAATACAAAACTAAAAAAATCCACGGGTTTGCCGTGGATTTTTAATATTAAACGTTTTTTATACGGCTAAGTTTTTCAAGTTCCGTAAACTTTCCGTTTTTGCTAATTAGTTCGTCGTACGTGCCTATTTCAACTACTTCGCCCCTTTCTAAAACTATAATTTTATCAACGTTTCTAATAGTAGAAAGCCTATGCGCTACGATAAAAGTAGTGCGGTTAGAAGATGCGTTGTCAATTGCTTTTTGTATGTGGTATTCCGAAATATTATCAAGTGAAGAAGTCGCCTCGTCAAGTATTAAAATTTTAGGGTTTCTAATAAGGGCGCGCGCTATTGAAATGCGTTGCTTTTGCCCACCCGATAGTTTGTCGCCGTGCTCTCCAACCACGGTTTCAATACCGTTAGAAAGCGAGGGCAAAAACTCACTTATTGCGCTGTCTTCAACCGCTTTATTTAGTTGTTCTTCGGTTATATGAGGCAAGCCGTAGGTAATATTGTCACGTATAGTTCCTAAAAACAGTATTGAGTTTTGTGGAACTACTGAAATATGCTTGCGGTAATCTTTTTTAGGTATATCTTTTAAGTTGATACCGTCAACTAAAATTTCGCCCGAACTTGGCGATAGCAAGCCTATAATTAAGTTTATAATAGTAGTTTTACCCGAACCCGACGAGCCTACCAGGGCAATTTTTTCGCCCGCTTTAACTTTTAAGTTAAAGTCGTTTATCGTTTTATGGTTAGTGTTAGGGTAGTTATAGCATACGTTTCTAAACTCAAATTCCCCTTTAATATCCACAACGGGCGTAGCGCCGTTGTCTTCTTCAAGTTCGTCAACACTCATAATTTCGGAAATTGAACGTACCGATTCCGCGCCGGATAAAAGGTTGGGTAGCATAACGGTTATATTTTGAACGTTGTTGTTAATTTGATTAAAAAGCGATTGAAAAAGAACGATTTCGCCTACGGAAATAAAGTCTTTATAGGCAAGGTATACGCAAAATAGCAAGCACATAATCGACGCAAGTTGACCAACAACCCATAGGAGTGCGCCGAAAAACATACGAGTTTTGTCAAGTTTAAGTCCGGCGTTTAACGTCGATTCTATCTTTTGGTCAACAGATAGAGATTCTTCTTCCATAAGACCGTGAGATTTAACTAACGGCATCATTTGAATAGACGTGGTAATTTTAGCCGAAAGATTTTCGTTTTCTATTCTAAACAGTTTATTTTCGTTGCGGAGTTTTTTTCTAAGCGAAGTGCAAACCACAACGTTAAGGGGTATTACCGCAATAAAAAAAATTAAAACGATAGGGTTTCTAACCGTGGCTATCCCGATAGAAACGCTTGCGCTTAATACGGTTGACACTAAGTTAGTAAGGAAAAGCCTATAATAAACTTCTACGTTTTCTAAATCGCGCAAAAATTTTGATTGAATTCTACCTTCTTCAATTTCTTTATGAAAAGTAATTGATAAACGTTGTAGTTTTCTAACCAGCGTTGACTTAACTTGTGCCGTAGTTAATCTTATAACTTTATTAGCAAATTTACCGCGCAAGCAAGTAAACGGTAAATTTGATATTACTAAAACTATTATTAAAACACCTTTTATAATTATGTCGTTAATAAATCCGTCGGGTCTAAGAGTTATAAGGTCGATAATATCCGCAGTTATTAGTGGAAGCGCCCAAATGGGAAGTAATTGAAAGAAATGAAAAATACAAGAATATATTATTTGCTTTATATCCTTTTTAACAATACTTCTAAAAAAACCGCCCTTTTTCTTTTCGTTAGAAAATAAATTTTCAATGTCAAAACCGTTGTGAGAAAAATCTGCCGTTTTATGTTTTTGGCTATCGTTTATACTCTTGTTGTCTATCTTACTCATAAAAACCAGGTCCTTATTTATAAAAGGTTTATTAAATTATATCACGGCTTATTTTTCTTTTCAATAAATATAACTACGTTTTTCAATTATTTCTAAATTTTCAAAAATAAAAAAGCGAGTTATTCACTCGCTTTTTTTTGTGTTTCTAAAAAGTTTTTTAAGGTTAAAACAAACTTTTGAGTTAAGCCTGTGTTTCGCCTGTCTTCTCTCGTTATATAGCCTATATGGTAGAACGAATCGCTTTCAAAGGGAATACATTTAATTTTTTGGTCGTTAAGAGCAGACGGCATTATCCCCGTTCCTACGGTATAACAGTCGGTAGTAAGAAGAGAGTTCATTAAGGTTGCTCTATCGCTAATTTCAACGCGTTTTTCTGCGCTTGTTGGCATAAAGATTTCTTCGGTGAAAAACGAGCCCGAGTGACTGCCTTGCTCGTACGAAACGTATGGAAACTCGCTTAATTCTTCCGATTTAATAACCGTTTTATTAGAAAGTGGGTGTTTGTTTCGTACAAACACGTGTGGATACGCTACCGTTAATTCCTTAAATACGATATTTTTTTTGCTTAAATATCTCGTCATAATATCGTAGTCGTTTTTCTTAATTGCTATTATGCCGATATCTGACGACGCCGTTTCAATTTCTTTAATAACGTCGTGCGTTTTAATTTCGCGGAGTGAAAAATGAAATTTTTGTACGCCACATTCGTTTATGAGCCTACAAAACGCGTCTGCAACGAAATCGTAGTGCTGGGTAACTACGTGAAGTTTTTTAGAATCGGTTTTAGAAAGGTAGCGGTTTTCAATAAAGTCGCTATGAGAAACGAGTTGCTCAGCGTATCTTGTAAATTCCGCGCCCTCAGCCGTTAAATAAACACCACTTTGTGAACGGATAAAAATTTTAATATTTAACTCTTTTTCTAAAAGTTTTACGCTGTTTGATAGGCTTGATTGCGCTATAAACAAACTTTTAGACGCTTCGTTAAAAGAACCCGTTCTTGCAATTTCTAAAACGTATTTGCATTGTTGAATAGTCATAATTTTTTTATCTTTTCCTTTTTTATAGTATTATTAATACTATTTTATCATTTATAAATAATTTTGGCTAATAGTTAAAATCTATAATCGGTTTTAGTTAAAAAAAATACGCGCCTATAAAAAACTAAGCGCGCATATTATTATTTCA
This sequence comes from Christensenellaceae bacterium, assembly GCA_045613665.1. Taxonomy (GTDB): domain Bacteria; phylum Bacillota; class Clostridia; order Christensenellales; family Borkfalkiaceae; genus HGM11412. Next base: position 4,199 of record JAZLBK010000080.1, read on the forward strand.
TTTTTATTTAATATAGAATATTAAGGTATAAGGCGATTAACCTAAGAAAAAGTCAAGCGCAAGCATTATCGCATAGCCTATTATTAGCGAATAAGTTGCTAATCTTTCGTTGCCGTGAGAGTGGGTTTCGGGTATCATTTCATCACTTATAACGTAAAGCATCGTACCGCCCGCAAAAGAGAGTGCAAACGGTAAAATAGCCGTTGAAATAGATACTGCAAAGTAGCCAAAGAAAGTTCCAACCACTTCAACAAGCCCGGTAATAAGTGCAATAACTACCGTGCGTTTTTTACTCATACCCGTAGCGAGCATAGGCGCAATTATTACCATGCCTTCGGGTATGTTTTGTAGCGCTATTCCGCCTGCAACGGTTAAGGCGTGAGTAATATTATCAGTTCCAAAACTAACGCCGGCAGCAATGCCTTCTGGGAAATTATGTATCGCTATTGCTATAATGAAAAGTAAAACTTTATTTCGCGCTTTGCTTTCGGGGTGCTTTTCTTGGTCAAGCCCGCCAAGCGCGTGTAAGTGCGGAACGACTTTATCTATAAAATTAAGAAAAAACGCGCCGATAAGCATACCCAAAACGGTAAAGACGATAGCCGTTTTGCCACCGAAATTAAGTGACGGAATAATTAACCCAACGGTTGCTGCGCAAAGCATAATGCCTGCGGCAAAGGATAAAATCGCGTCACTAACCTTATGCGACGGGTTTTTTATAAGCAAACCGAGTAGTGCGCCTATTGCGGTTGCACCGCCTACGCCAAGTGCCGTTAGTAAAACTATAACCATATCCCACCTAAATTATTGATTTTCAATAGTTGAAATAAACGCCTTTTTATCTTCTGCTTTAAGACACGCCGAACCAGCAACGAAAACGTTTGCGCCGTTTTCTTTACAAAGTTTATAAGTGTTAAGGTCAACACCGCCGTCAACTTGAATATGGCAAGCGGGGTTAACTACGGCAAGTTTTTCGCTAAGTTCTTTAAGTTTCGGCATCATATTAGCCATAAAACTTTGCCCGCCAAAGCCGGGCTCTACCGTCATAACGAGAACAAGGTCAAGTTTATCAAGGTATTTTTCAATCGCCGAAACGGGAGTGTTCGGTTTAATTGAAAGCCCACACTTAACGCCTAAACTTTTAATTTTTTCAAGCGCTAATAAAGTGTTTTCTTCGGTGTCAGCCTCAACGTGAATAGTTAGGTAATCTGCGCCCGCTTTAATATACTCTTCAATATAACGAATAGGGCGGTCTATCATAAGGTGAACGTCTAAAAGGACGTTAGATAGTTTATTTATAGCCGAAACGACGGATATACCAAACGAAAAGTTTGGAACAAAATGCCCGTCCATACAGTCAACGTGGAACCACTTAGCGCCAGCCTCTTCAAGCATTTTTATATCTCTACCCATATACATAGGGTCAGTTGCAAGTAGCGACGGGGAAACGATATATTCTTTTTTCATGTTACACCTCTTTATTATTAAGTCTTTTACCTACTGCTCCGCCTGGGTGAATAAGGGCAAACTGTTCTTTTTGGTAGCCCGATTCTTCAACCACCGCCGTTTGAAGGGCGTGGAATATCATAATAAGTGCGGTAGAACTCGTAGTGCCTTGCATATTGTATTTGTCCGTTTCACGGTTAACGTATTGTTTAAGAACAACGTCAGCCGACTTAGCAAGCGGAGATTCTAAGTTTTCAGTAATAGTAATAATTGAAACGCCTTTTGCTTTGCAAATATCAACGATAGGGAAAAGTTCTTTCGTACTGCCACCGCGCGATGCAAACACCATAACGTCACCTTTTTGTAAAAAACCAGTTGCGCCGTGTATTGCTTCGGCTGGGGATATAAACCTTGCGGGGCGTTCGATACAGCACATAAGATGAGCAAAGTGTTGACACATTATCCCCGAATGCCCAGAACCCGATGCGCCTATGCGCTCAGCGTTACATAAAAGTTCAACAGCCTTAGAAAACTGTTCTTTATCAAAGTAGTTTTTCATTTCATTAATGCAAGTAGACTCAATATCGTAAGCCTGAATTGCTTGATTTAACGCGCTTTCACTAATCATATAAAATTCTCCGTTTTTATTTATTATATAAATAATAGCATACCTTGAAATTTTAATCAAGTAAAGTAGTTTAAGAAATTAATTAAAATACCTTGACTTAAAGGTGAAAAAATTATAAAATTATATAGTAATAAAAATAAAATTCCTTATTTTAAGGAAATAGGAGAAATTTATGGAATTAAAGGTTTTTCAAAAAGAGTTAGAACTTCAATCAAGAGGTTGGGTTCCCACCTTTCATGACGTTTCTAAGGAAATTATAGAAATCGTTAAAGCGTCTGGAATTAAAAACGGTACGGTAACTATTGCATCTCACCACACCACTTGTTCGGTTATTATTCAAGAATGCTCGCATGACGTTGACTCGTTCGGTCTTGAATATCTTCAACACGACCTTCTTGACATTATGCGCAATATGATACCTGACTACACCGAAGAAGGCGACTACCGTCACCCAGGTCCTCTTCACACTCAATTCGGCAGATACGTAAACGAGCCCGGTGACTGGACTTCTATGAATACTGACGGTCACTTACGTTCTTGCTTCTTTGGTAGAAGTGAAACTATGACTATTAAAGACGGGGTTTTAGACGGTGGCGAATTCGCTCACATCTATTTCGTTGACTGGGACCACGTTCGCGCACGTCGTCGTCAACTTAACGTAACCGTTATCGGCACTTGTGAAGACGTTGGCGATAGAAAGTGGAACAACGGTGAAGTTGTTAACACTTTAACTAAGTTTACCGATGAAGAAAGGGCTTACGACCTTCATTATGACCTTCAACAAAAACGCTAATTTTTAAGTCGTTATTTACTTCGCAATACTGCGTTTCTGCTACGGTCTTACGACCATCACAACCAAAAAGGTTAGTGCTGTCCGCAAGACCTTGCGAGCCTTGTCTTGCTTGTAACTAACGCCTTAAATAAGTCGTTATTTCGGGCATTATACTGCGTTACTGCTTTGTTTACGGACTTCGATAACCAAAAAGGTTAATCTCACCCCGTAAACTTTGCGAGCCTTGTTATGCTTGTAACTAACGTCTTAAAATGAGTTTGTATAAAATTAATAAAAATAAAAAGCACGGTTTCAAAACCGTGCTTTTTTATATAAAAAATAAATCCATAACTTTTTACCATAGGTAAAAAATATAACTACGGTGCAATATCACTGCGATAGCAATATCACTGAAATAAACGGTTAGCCGTTTACTTCATAGTCGCTTGCATTACTGCTTTTATCGTGTGCATACGGTTTTCTGCCTCGTCAAACACGATAGACTGTTCGCTTTCAAAAACTTCGTTAGTAACTTCAAGTTCACTTAACCCAAACTTTTCGTAAACTTGTTTACCAACTACGGTGTTAAGGTCGTGAAAGGCTGGTAAGCAGTGCATAAATCTACATTGTTTTCCAGCGTTTTCCATAAGTTTAGCGTTAACTTGGTAAGGAAGAAGTTCTTTGGTTCTTGATTTCCAAACTTTATCGGGTTCGCCCATTGATACCCAAACGTCAGTATAAATAACGTCAGCGCCCTTAGTTGCTTTCATAGGGTCGGTTTCAAAGGTTAAAGTTGCACCCGTTTCTTTTGCAATTTTCGTGCAAGTTTCAATAAGCGCTTTATCTGGGAAATATTTTTCAGGAGCGCAAGCAACGAAGTTAAGCCCCATTTTAGCCGAGCCTACCATTAAGGAATTGCCCATATTATAGCGCGCGTCACCCATATATACGAGTTTGATGCCTTTGAGTTTTCCAAAATGTTCTTTAATAGTTAAAAAGTCAGCGAGTATTTGGGTGGGGTGGAATTCGTTAGTTAAACCGTTCCATACGGGAACACCTGCGTATTTCGCAAGTTCTTCAACAATCTCTTGACCAAAACCGCGGTATTCGATACCGTCAAACATACGCCCAAGTACTCTTGCGGTATCGGCAATGCTTTCCTTTTTGCCTATTTGTGAGCCTTGTGGGTCAAGATACACTGGGTGAATACCAAGGTCGGCGCATGCAACTTCAAAAGCACAACGCGTACGAGTGCTTGTTTTTTCAAATAGTAAAGCAACGTTTTTGCCTCTTTTTTGTTTCTGGTCAACGCCCGCTTTTTTCTCCGCTTTAAGAAGTGATGCTAAATCAATTAAATAGCCTATTTCTTCGGGAGTAAAATCTAAAAGTTTCAAAAAATTTCTACCTTTTAAGTCCATAATAACACCTTTTTATTATTTTATTGCGTCTTTAATAACGTTAATTGCTTTTTCAAGCAAACTAAACGAAATATTTAAGGGTGGAAGTAGCCTTAACTTATCCTTTGCGGTAAGAACTAAGACGCCGTTACTAATGCAGTAGTCAACGACTTCTTTTACCGGTTTTTTGGTCTTTACGCCAAGCATAAGCCCAAGCCCCGTTACGCTTTCAACACCGTCAAGCGAAGAAAGTTCCTTCTTTATATAATTGCCCTTTTTCTCAACGTCGCTTAAAAATTCGCTTGTAAGCCTTGAAAGGATACTTATAGCGCCCGCCGAACAAACGGGGTTACCGCCGAAAGTTGAACCGTGAGTGCCGAAAGTTAAAACGTTTTGAACTTTTTCGCCAAGCATACAAGCGCCGATAGGAAGCCCACCGCCTAAACCTTTTGCTGTGGTAACAACGTCAGGCAAAATACCGAAATGCTCGTAGGCGTAGAGTTTACCAGTTCTGCCGTTACCCGTTTGAACTTCGTCAACTATAAGCAAAACGTCGTTTTTATTACAAAAATCGTAAAGTGCTTTAACGTAGTCGCTTGAAAGGGGATTAACACCGCCTTCGCCTTGAACTATTTCAATCATAACCGCTGAAATAGGGTATGTTTTAGCATAATTTTCAATTGCTTTTATATCGTTTGCGTCAGCGTGCAAAAATCCGCCAACCAAGGGGTTAAATAGTTTATGAAACACTTCTTGCCCGGTTGCCGATAAAGTTGCAAGCGTTCTACCGTGGAAACTGTTGTTTAAGGTAATTATATAACCTTGCTTACCCGTTTTGTCTTCAAAGTATTTTCTTGCTACCTTGATAGCGCACTCGTTAGCCTCTGCACCAGAGTTTGCAAAGAAAACTTTTTTAAGCCCAGTTCTCTCGCAAAGCATTTGCGCTAAGCGTGTGCAAGGCTCGGTATAATATAGGTTAGAAACGTGTTGCATAGCGTTTAACTGCCCTATAACCGCGTTTTTCCACTCGTTATCGCAAGCACCGAAAGCGGTAACGCCTATGCCTGTACCCATATCTATATACTCTTTACCGTTTTTGTCGTAGTACAAACAGCCGTTGCCTTTAACAAGGTCAACCTTAAACCTATTATAAGTGTTTGCAACGTACAAATTATCAAGTTGTTGAAGTTCAGTCATCGTTATTTCCTTTAACCATCGTACCAGCGCCCTCGTTGGTAAGAATTTCCATAAGTATAGAGTGGGGAACGCGCCCGTCCATTATAACAACGTTTTTAACACCGTGAGAAATTGCGTCGATACAACAGTCGATTTTAGGAATCATACCGCCGGATATAACGCCTTGCTTTTTAAGTTCCTCCGCCTCTTCAATAGTAACGTGTGGAATAAGCGTAGAAGGGTCGTCTTTATCTTTTAATAAACCTGCAATATCCGTCATCATAATAAGCCTTTCAGCGCCCAAAGCACCTGCAATACGCGCTGCGGCGGTATCTCCGTTTATATTGTAAACGTTACCTTCTTTATCGGTTGCAACGGTAGAAATTACGGGGATATAACCTTTACCTAAAAGGTCTTCAACAGGCTTTATGTTAATACCAGTTATATTGCCAACGAAACCAAGCGCAGGGTCTTTAACCGTGGCTTTAATGAGCGCGCCGTCAATACCCGATATACCCATAGCGTTTCCGCCTTTGCTTTCTAAGAAAGATACGAGAGATTTGTTAACCTTGCCGGCAAGCACCATTTGAACGATATCAACCGTTTCTTTATCGGTAACTCTAAGCCCGTTTATAAAAGCGGGTTTTTTGCCAAGTTTAACCATAAGTTCTGAAATTTCAGGACCACCGCCGTGAACGAGCACGACTTTTACGCCTATAAGCCAAAGAAGAACTATATCTTCCATAACTTGTTCTTTAAGTTGTTCGTTCACCATAGCGTTTCCGCCGTATTTTATAACTACCGTTTTACCGTTGTAGCGCTTAATGTAAGGAAGTGCCTGAGTTAATACTTCCGCGCGTTGCGCGTTTGAAAAATGTTTATCCATATTAGGTTCTATAATCTCCGTTTATTTTTACGTAGTCGTAAGTTAAGTCGCAACCCCAAGCGGTTGAACTAAACTCACCGTCGTTTAGATTGATAACTATATCAATTTCACTTTCAAGAAGAATTTCTTTCGCCTTTTCTTCGCTAAAATCAACACCGCTACCGCTTTTGCAAACTTGAATTTCGCCTTTGCTTGACTTAAAGAAAACGTCAATTTTATCAACGTTAACGTCTGCTCCGCTATAACCTATGGCGCATAAAACTCTGCCCCAGTTAGCGTCAGCACCGAACATTGCGGCTTTTGTAAGGCTTGAACATACCACGCTTTTTGCAACCGTTTTAGCGTTTTGTAAACTGTTTGCGCCTAAAACTTTGCACTCTAATAGTTTGGTTGCGCCTTCGCCATCACTTGCAATTTTTCTGCAAAGGTCAACGGTTACCGTGTTAAGCGCTTTCATAAAGGTATTAAAGTCTTCGCCGTCACCGTCGATAATTTTATTTTCCGCCATGCCGTTAGCAAGAACGGTTACCATATCGTTAGTAGACGTGTCACCATCAATAGATATCATATTGAAAGTGTTTTGAACGTCGCTTGAAAGTGCCTTTTTAAGCATACAAGGCGCAATATTACAGTCGGTAGTAATAAATACGAGCATAGTTGCCATATTTGGGTGTATCATACCGCTACCTTTTGCAATACCGCCCATTTTACAAGTTTTACCGCTTATTTCAAACTCAACGGCAATTTCCTTTTTGATAACGTCAGTCGTCATAATGCCTTCGGCTGCGTATTCGCCACCGTTTTTAGATAAGCCTTCAACGAGTGAGGGAATTCCCATTTCGATAGGTGTAATATTAAGCGGTTGACCTATAACGCCGGTTGACGCTACTACTATATCGTCTTTACAAACGCCTAATTTTTTTGAAAGAAGTTCGCAAGTAAGTTCGGCAATTTCAATGCCGTTTGCATTACAAGTATTAGCGTTACCGCTATTGCAAATTACCGCTTGCGCGTAGCCGTTTTCAATATGGCTTTTAGTTACTTTAAGTGGCGCACCTTTAACAAGATTAGTAGTGTATACCGCACTTGCAGAACAAAGTTTTTCACTGTATATAAGCGCTAAATCTCTTTTGGTGCGGTTTTTTCTAATACCGCAATGTATTCCGTTTGCCGTAAATCCTATGGGCGCGCATACGCCACCATTTATAATTTTCATATAATTATTCTCCTAAGTTAAGTCCGTACGTTTCTTCTATGCCGAGTGCAACGTTCATATTTTGAATTGCCGCACCAGACGCGCCCTTTCCAAGATTATCAAACCTTGATACGAGCGTAATTCTATCGCCGTTACCGAATACCGAAATTTGCATATCGTCACGCCCAGAAAGGTTGTTTGACGTTAAAAATCCGTTTTCGTTTTCTTCGGTGTAATAAACCACTTTGCCGGTATATAGGCGTTTGTAAATTTCTTTAACTTCTTCAATCGAACACCTAAGGTCGCTTGTAAAAAGCGGAACGGTTACTTGCATACCGCAAGCGTAGTCGCAAACGATAGGCATAAACACGGGCGCGTAATCTAATCTGCATACCTTTTGAATTTCTGGTAAGTGCTTATGTGATTGAGAAAGAGCGTAAAGCCTTGGCGCGTCAAACGTCGTAGGTCTTTCTTTACTTTCATATTCGGCTATCATTTTTTTACCGCCACCCGAATAACCAGTTAGCGAATAGCAACTAAGTTTAGCGTTGCTTTTAATAGCGCCAGCGTCAATAAGTGGTTGAATTAACGATATAAAACCGCTTGCGTGACAGCCGGGGTTGGCAATAAACTTAGAATTTTTAATCTTTTCGCGGTAGCCTTTAAGTTCGGGAAATCCGTATGCGAACTTGTCGCTCGTTCTATGCGCGGTAGACGTGTCGATTAAAACAACGTTGTCGTTTTCAACGAGTGAAACCGACTCGCGAGAGGCGTCGTCTGGCAAGCATAAAAAACATACGTCTGCCGAATTTATCGCCTCTTTTCTTGCGGAAACCTCTTTTCTAACTTCGTCGGGTAGGGTTATAAGCAAAACGTCTTTCCTAAGTTTAAGTCTATCAAAAATTTTAAGACCGGTAGTTCCAGCGCTACCGTCGATAAATACTTTATACATTTAAGATATAATCCTTTACGTAAGCAATTTGTTCTTTTACTGAATTAACACTCGTACCGCCTTTTGAAATACGTTTTTCAACGCAAGTTAAAAGGTCTATTTCGTTATATAAGTCGCTTTCGAATAACTCGCTGTATTCTTTATATTCGTCAAGCGTTAATTTTTCAAGCACGGTTCCCTTTTCAATACACTTAGAAACGATAGAGCCTGAAATCTTATACGCGCTTCTAAACGGCATACCTTTTTTAACCAAGTAATCGGCAAGGTCGGTTGCGTTAATAAAGCCTTTTTGCGCTGAAAGTAGCATATTTTCGGGAATTGCTTTCATTTTTTCAAGCATAGGCGCTAATACTTCAAGGCAAGCCTTTACCGTATCGCACGCGTCGAACAAACATTCTTTATCTTCTTGCATATCCTTGTTATACGCAAGCGGTAAACCTTTTAAGGTGGTAAGAATAGCCGTTAAATCGCCGTATACACGCCCGGTTTTACCGCGGATAAGTTCCGCCATATCGGGGTTTTTCTTTTGTGGCATAATTGAAGAACCGGTGGTGAAATCGCTTGATAGTTCAATAAACTTAAACTCCCAACTCGACCAAAGTATAAGTTCTTCACTAAGCCTTGATAAGTGCATCATCAAAACTGAGCACGCAGAAATAAAATCAACTGCAAAATCTCTATCCGAAACCCCGTCAAGACTGTTTTTACAAACTTTACTAAACCCTAATTGCGTGGCTTCAAAATCGCGGTCGGTATTATACGTAGTGCCAGCTAAGGCGCAACTTCCTATCGGGCTAACGTCAGCCGAATTATAAGCGCCGTTAAACCTTTCGATATCTCTTATAAGCATCATAGCGTACGCCATTAAATGATGCCCAAACGTAATAGGTTGAGCGCGTTGTAGGTGAGTGTAGCCTGGCATTATGGTAGCCGAGTGCTTTTCCGCTTGATTTACAAGTGAGTTAAGTACGTTTTTAATAAGTAAAATTATTTCTTTTGCGCGATTTTTACAATACATTCTAAAATCGAGCGCAACTTGGTCGTTACGGCTACGTGCGGTGTGAAGTTTTTTACCCGTTTCGCCAACTCTTTCGGTGAGTATTTGTTCAACGAACATATGTATGTCTTCGGCGGTTAAATCAATTTTAAGTTTACCGCTTAAAAGGTCGTCAAGAATTCCCGAAAGACCTTCGATAAGACAGTCTTTTTCGCTACTTGAAATAATGCCTTGTTTGCAAAGCATCATTGCGTGCGCGATACTGCCTTCGATATCTTCTTTGAACATCTTGCTGTCAAAAGATATAGAACTATTAAAATCGTCCGCTATTTTACTGGTAACGCCGTCGGTTACGCCAGTCCACATTTTAGCCATAGTTTTATCCTTCGTCTATATCTCAATTGCGAAATAGACTATATTTTTTTGTGTTTTATAAAAGTACAATTCCTGTCTAAATTTTTAGACAGGATTTGCATAAATTTTATTTTTTGTTAAGTTTGCCTTGGTTAACCATTGCTTGAACTTTAATAGGTAAGCCGAAAAGTTCGATAAATCCACCAGCGTCTGCTTGGTTGTAATCACTTTCGCCAAAGGTTGCAATTTCTTCGCTGTAAAGTGAATAATCGCTCCAAGCACCCGCGTTAATCATATTGCCTTTATAAAGTTTAAGTCTAACCTTACCGGTAACCGTTTCTTGCGTTTTGTCAACGAAAGCCGAAAGTGCTTCTCTAAGCGGAGTAAACCATTGACCGTTGTATACAAGTTCGCCAAACGTAATAGCAAGTTTTTGCTTTTCGTGCATGGTGTACTTGTCAAGACATAACGTTTCAAGAACGCTGTGCGCTTTGTAAAGTATTGCGCCACCCGGAGTTTCGTAAACGCCACGGCATTTCATACCAACTAAGCGGTTTTCAACGATATCAAGTATGCCTATGCCGTTTTTACCGCCGAGTTCGTTAAGTTTTAATATAATGTTTTTAGCACTGGTCTTTTCGCCGTTGATTGCGGTGGGAACACCTTTAACGAATTCGAGTTCAACGTAGGTGGGTTGGTCTGGCGCGTTGATAGGCGAAACACCCATTTCTAAGAAACCCTTCTTTTCGTAAGTAGGTTCGTTGCCAGTGTCTTCAAGGTCTAAACCTTCGTGAGATAAGTGCCATAAGTTTTTGTCCTTTGAGTAATTCGTTTCCCTATTGATTTTAAGGGGAACGTTGTGAGCCTCAGCGTAATCAATTTCTTCTTCACGCGATTTAATGCTCCACTCTCTCCAAGGTGCGATTATAGGCATATCGGGAGCGAACGCTTTAATAGCAAGTTCAAAACGAACTTGGTCGTTACCTTTACCAGTACAACCGTGAGCAATCGCGTCAGCACCCTCTTTAAGTGCAACTTCTACAAGTGCTTTTGCAATGCAGGGGCGAGCGTGGCTAGTGCCAAGAAGATATTCTTCGTAAACAGCGCCTGCTTTCATGGTTGGGATAATGTAATTGTCAACGTAATCGTCGGTAAGGTCTAAGCAGTATAATTTGCTTGCGCCCGTTTTAAGCGCCTTTTCTTCTAAGCCGTCAAGTTCGTCGGCTTGACCAACGTTACCAGCAACCGCGATAACTTCGCAGTTGTTGTAATTTTCTTTAAGCCAAGGGATAATGATAGAAGTATCAAGACCACCCGAGTAGGCAAGAACTACTTTTTTGATTTGTGATTTATCCATTTTTAATGCCTCCAAAAGCAATTAGTTATTTTTGATAAAATTATTATATTATTTGCTTAAATAATTGTCAACTAAAAAACTGCATAATTTTGCAAAAAATAAAAATATTTTGATATAATTATTGCATAAAAAATGAATAAAACGCATAAAACATAAATTTATGCAAAATTTTATGCAAAACGCCAAATTTTGCATAGTTTTTATAAACTTTATAGTTTTATATAAATATTAAATCATAATAAAAAACCCTTGCCAAAAATTGCAAGGGTTAAAGGGGTCTTCGTTAAAATCTATAAGTTCGTCAACTGAAACGTCAAAAAATTTAGCGGGTTTACAAACGGTTAAAATATCCGGTGTGCTATAACCTTTTTCGTAATTACACACCAAACTTTTTTTACCGTTAAGTTTTTTAGCAAGTTCACTTTGCGTCATACCAAGTTGTTTACGGTAATATTTAATATTTTCAGCAAGGTTGGTTTTCATAATTAAATAATACAAGAAATTTGTATTTACCTTGCAAAAGTTCAAGATTTTTGTACGAATAAAAAGCGTTGGCGATTTTGCCAACGCTTTTTAAGGTTTAATGATTATAATTCGGTGTTGTTTGCAATTCTACCAAGTGTATAAATGTAAAGTCCGTAAAAATATAGAGGAATACCAATAAATCCTAATGCGATTGCAAGGTAACCTAAAACTAATAGTGGTGCTACAAATTCAAATCCGTCCAAAATAAAACTAAATAAACAAATTACGTATTCTGAACCACCTAGTATTAAAGCACAAAAAGATAAAAATAATAGTATTGCAAAGCCGCATAAGCCTATAAACACAAACAATTTGCCTAACTTATAGATAAATTGTCCTTTTTTTTCAACTTTTTCTGATGTGATTGGTTGTAAAACTTTTTCTAAAATTTTTTCTAAAGTTTTCATATGTATAGTCTCCTTATTAAATTATAATCTAATTATATAGACAAAAATTGTCTATGTCAAGCATTTTAGATAAATTTTGTCTATCATAATAATATGAACATATTATTTAGTGAAAGATTAGTGCAACTTAGAAAAGAAAAGGGGCTTACTCAAGTTGAACTTGCTAAAATTCTAAACACAACTCAGCGTAGGATTTCTTATATGGAATTAGGCAAGGTTGAGCCTGACCTTTCTACACTTGTAGCGCTCTCAAATTATTTTGAAGTAACTACTGATTATTTAATAGGAATTAAAGATTATTAAAAAAGCGTTGCAAAATTTTCGCAACGCTTTTTTATATTATTGGTTATTTTTTAATAAAGCGAGTGGCGTAACCGCATTTTTTACATAGCGTTTCGCTTGCCTTACCGCATCTAAAATTATTTACCATTGCGGTTGCTCTTTCGCCGTTTAGTATGGTTTGTAAGTCGTTTTCAAACACGTTGCCAAGATTTATCACGCCGTTGCTATCTAAACAGCAGGGGACAACCGTGCCGTCAACCAAAATGCCAAACTGGTCTTTAAGCCCGTAGCAAAAAAACTTGTCGCCTTTAACGTCTTCGTTTTCGTCAGGCCACTCAAAGCGCTTGCCGTATTCAAGATAAATATTGTTATCAATTTTTACTCCGCGTGGGTTTTCTTTCCACACGCCTTGAAAAACGTTTTTTAAGTAGTTAATAGTGGTTTGGTTTTTACCATCATCAAAACCGTTGTTCCATAAACGGAACACCACGATAGTTCCGTTACTTGACGCCATTTTTGTAAAGTTAACCACGTCGTCAAGGTAACTTAAATGCTCTTTTTCCGTACCGTTTTCAAAACTGTGTAGGGAAATATTTACCTTATGAACGTTTGATAATAAAATCTCTTCGCCACGGCTTTTAAGTAGCGTGCCGTTAGTGGTTATTATCGACTTATAGCCCCGTTTGTTTGCTAATTGTATAAACTCAGGGAGATTAGGGTGTGTTAAAGGCTCGCCCATTAAGTGATAATATATATATTTAGTTATTCCACTTAAACTATTTATAATATGATTAAACTCTTTAATAGTCATTTGCTTGGGCGGTCTTTTATGCCCGTGGCAAAAAGAACAGTTCATATTGCAAATATTAGTGATTTCAACGTAAACTTTATTATACTGTTTCATTTGCTATGAGTATATTCAAAATTAACTTAAAAGTCAACAAAAAAATACGCTACCAAGCGGTAACGTATTTTTATTTTATAAAAATTACTTCATTGCTTTTTCGATAGCAACTGCAACTGCAACGGTTGCGCCTACCATCGGGTTGTTACCCATACCGATAAGACCCATCATTTCAACGTGAGCGGGAACTGACGAAGAACCTGCAAATTGAGCGTCGCCGTGCATACGACCCATAGTATCGGTCATACCGTAAGATGCGGGACCTGCTGCCATGTTATCTGGGTGTAAGGTTCTACCCGTACCGCCACCAGACGCTACTGAGAAGTATGACTTGCCGTTTTCAACGCACCATTTTTTGTAAGTGCCTGCAACGGGGTGTTGGAAACGAGTGGGGTTAGTAGAGTTACCCGTGATTGAAACTGAAACGTTTTCAAGTTTCATAATAGCAACGCCTTCGGGAACGTTATCTGCGCCGTAGCATTTAACTTTTGCACGAGGACCGTCAGAATAGGGTTTTTCGTAAACTACTTTAACGGTTTCGCTATACGGATCGAATTCAGTTTCAACGTAAGTAAAGCCGTTGATTCTGGAAATGATCATAGCAGCGTCTTTTCCAAGACCGTTAAGAATAACTCTTAAGTCTTTAGAACGAACGGTGTTAGCGTTAAGAGCGATTTTGATTGCGCCTTCAGCAGCAGCGAAAGATTCGTGACCAGCTAAGAAGCAGAAGCAATCAGTAGCGTCGTCTAAAAGCATAGCGCCAAGGTTGCCGTGGCCAAGACCTACTTGGCGGTTATCAGCAACTGAGCCGGGGATACAGAAAGATTGTAAACCAATACCGATAGCTTTTGCAGCTTCGCTTGCTTTTTTGCAACCTTTTTTGATAGCGATTGCAGCGCCAACGGTGTAAGCCCAAACTGCGTTTTCAAAGCAGATAGGTTGAGTTGATCTTACGATATCGTCACAATCAACGCCTTTTGCAAGGCAGATTTCTTTACATTCTTCAATGGAGTTAATGCCGTATTCTTTAAGAACTTCGTTGATTTTA
>JAZLBK010000081.1:0-2171 GCA_045613665.1 Christensenellaceae bacterium
CAACGTGTGTTTCAATCGCTGCAAGTTTTAAGTTTTTCATAAACTTTTCAGCGCACTTTCTACCACCTTTAACACCAAAACTTACAACGCCACAACTACCGTTTGGCATATATTTTTTAGCAAGGTCGTAATACTTATCGCCTTTAAGACCGGGGAATACCACCCAATCAATTCTATCGTCGCTTAAAAGATATTCTGCAACTTTTTGCGCGTTTTGAACGTGCTTAGCAATACGAAGATGTAAACTTTCAAGTCCTAAGTTGAGATAATACGCGCTTTGCGGTGATTGAGTGCAACCAAAATCTCTCATAAGTTGAGCCGTTGCTTTCGTGATAAACGCACCTTCAAGCCCAAACTTTTCAGCGTATACAATTCCGTGGTAACTATCGTCAGGCGTGGTTAAGCCGGGGAATTTATCTTTATATTTAAGCCAGTCGAACTTACCCGCATCAACTATACAACCGCCCACTGCCGATGCGTGCCCGTCCATATACTTAGTAGTAGAGTGAGTTACTATGTCTGCACCCCACTCGATAGGCCTACAATTTACGGGAGTTGGGAAGGTATTGTCTACGATAAGCGGAACGCCGTTTCTATGCGCAATTTTAGCATATTTTTCAATATCTAAAACGTTGAGCGTGGGGTTTGCAATCGTTTCGCCGAAAAGCGCCTTAGTATTAGGTCTAAACGCGCTTTGAATTTCTTCTTCGGTAGCGTCTGGCGAAACGAAGGTGAAATCAATACCCATCTTTTTCATAGTTACGTTAAAAAGGTTGTAAGTTCCACCGTAAATTGCAGCGGCGGAAACTATATGGTCGCCAGCGTTTGCAATATTAAATATTGCAAAGAAATTAGCCGCCTGACCGGACGACGTAAGCATAGCAGCCGTACCGCCTTCAAGCGCGCAAATTTTAGCGGCAACGTAATCGCAGGTAGGGTTTTGAAGTCTTGAATAAAAATAACCGCTTGCTTCAAGGTCGAAAAGTTTACCCATATCTTCGCTGGTGTCATACTTAAACGTAGTGCTTTGATAAATAGGAATTTCTCTTGGTTCGCCGTTTTTAGGGGTGTAGCCCGCTTGAACGCATTTGGTTTCAATATCGTAATTTTTCATAAATTCTCCTATGTAAGCGTAAACGCTTATTAAAAGCGCTCGGAAAGATAATTCCGAGCGATTTTTTAAGATAAAACACCCGTAATCGACTATTTATTACATTTTTTCAAGAAGTTTAAGGTCAACGCCTTTTTCAGAAATTTTAATTATCTCAACTTTAACGGTATCGCCGATAGATAAAACTTCTTCAACGCTGTTAATTCTTTCTTTACTCATTTTAGAAATATGAATCATACCGTCTTTACCGGGGGCAAGTTCACAGAAAGCGCCAACCTTAGGTAAAATTCTAACAACGGTAGATATAAACATATCTCCAACTTCTAAATCTCTAACGATAGCGGTAATAATTGCTTTTGCCTTGTTAGCGTTTTCCATATCTTCGCCGTAGGTTGCAATAAATACCTTTCCATCTTCTTCAATATCAATTTTAACGCCCGTTTCAGCGATAATTTTATTGATAGTTTTACCACCTGAACCGATAACGTCTTTAATCTTTTCAGGGTCGATATTAAAGGTGATAATTTTAGGAGCGTATTTAGAAAGTTGAGCGTTAACTTCCGGAATACATTCGAGCATTTTGTTAAGAATATGCTGTCTACCTTCGTTGGCTTGTCTAATTGCTTGACGAAGAATTGCCTCGTCAATACCCTTAATTTTAATATCCATTTGGATTGCGGTAATACCTTTTGTTGTACCTGCAACCTTAAAGTCCATATCGCCAAGGAAATCTTCTAAGCCTTGAATATCGCTCATAACTGAAACTTTACCGCTTTCAACGTCTTTAATAAGACCCATAGCGATACCTGCAACGGGGCGTTTGATAGGAACGCCGGCGTCCATAAGTGCCATAGTTGAGCCACAAACCGAGCCTTGTGACGTTGAACCGTTAGACGATAAAACTTCTGAAACTAATCTTATAGCGTAAGGGAACTCTTCTTCACTTGGAATAACGGGTTCACGCGCTCTTTAAGCAAGCGCACCGTGACCGATTTCACGACGACCTGGGCTTCTAAGCGGTTTTGCTTCGCCAGATGCGTAACCAGGCATATTGTAGTGG
>JAZLBK010000082.1:0-2818 GCA_045613665.1 Christensenellaceae bacterium
TCAGTTCCTTTTGTAAGAACTATACTTGCTTTAACTACTTGCCCGCGAACTTCGTCGGGAACGGCGGATACACCGCACTCTAATACGTAGGGGAGTTCCATTATTACGCTTTCAATTTCAAAAGGTCCTATGCGGTAGCCTGACGATTTAATAACGTCGTCAACCCTACCAACGTACCAGAAGAACCCGTCTTCATCACGCCAAGCGGTGTCGCCGGTATGGTAATAGCCGTCGTGCCAAACCTCTTTGGTTTTTTCTTCGTCTTGATAATAGCACTTGAATAAACCACAAGGCGCTTTATCGCCGATTTTAATAACGATTTCGCCCGTTTCACCGTCTTCAACGGAATTGCCGTCACTATCCACGATATCAACGTCGTAAATAGGTGCGGGCTTACCCATTGAACCGATTTTATGCGGAGCACCCGTCATATTGCCTATAATCATAGTGCTTTCGGTTTGACCAAAACCTTCCATAATTTGAAGACCGGTTGCCTTTTCAAACTGGCGATAAACTTCGGGGTTTAACGCCTCGCCGGCAGTAGTCATATGTTTAATTGAGGATAAGTCGTATTTAGAAATATCTTCTTTAACGAGCATTCTAAGCATAGTTGGCGGAGCACAGAAAGTAGTAATTTTGTGTTTAGCAAACATAGGAAGAATTTCGCTTGCGTCAAACTTATCAAAGTCGAAAACGAAAATAGCACCTTCGCAAAGCCATTGCCCGTATAACTTTCCCCACATTGATTTAGCCCAACCGGTGTCGGATATGGTAAAGTGAATACCGTCAGGGTCAACGTTGTGCCAGTATTTTGCCGTGTGGAAATGCCCAAGCGGATAGGTGTACGAGTGAGCGGCTATTTTTGGATAGCCGGTAGTTCCCGAAGTGAAGAACATAAGCATCAAATCGTCACCACAAGCGGTGTCTTCACTCCTATTAAAGTGAGTGGAGAACAAAGTGTATTCTTCGTTGAAATTTCGCCAGCCTTCCCTTTCGCCGTTAACGATTATTTTAGTTTTAACGGTTGGGCAAGCGGAAAGAACTTTTTCTACGTTTTCACTAACCATACCGTCAGCCGTGGCTATTACGGTAGATACGCCCGCTGCGTTGAAACGATACTCAAAGTCGTGCGGTTGAAGTTGGTTGGTTGCAGGTATTGCAATCGCGCCGAGTTTGTTAAGCGCCATCATAGTTGGCCAGTATTGATAGTGGCGTTTAAGAACTAACAAAACCCTATCGCCCTTTTTAACTCCAAGCGATTTTAAGTAGTTGGCAATGCGGTTACTCTCCTTTTTAATATCCTTAAAAGTAAACCTTCTTTCCGTTTTGTCCTTGCTTATGTGGAGCATTGCAAGTTTATCTGGGTCTTTTTCGGCAATAGCGTCTAACACGTCAAATGCAAAGTTGAATTTTTCGTAATTTTTGAAAGTAATTGACGTGGGCGTTCCGTTTTCGTTAAGAACGGTGTCAACGTACTGCTTGTATATCCTCTTTTTCTTTCCGTCTTCCACTTTAACGGGTTTTGACGGAATTATCTCAGCCGAAAGTTCAGGAATGGGCTCGCCGGTTGGGTTTAATACGATAGCGTAAAAAATACAATCTTTACCGCCAACCGCCCTAAGACCGTGTGGCGTGTCCGAATTATAATAAATACTGTCGCCAGGTCCTAAAACTTCTTGGTGTTTGCCTATTTGAACGAGCAAGTTGCCCTCGATAATAAGGTCGCACTCTTGACCGTTGTGGGTTGTGAGTTCAAGCGGAGTGTTTTGTGCTTCTTCGCTGTATTTGCTTACAACGTACAAAGGCTCGGCAATCTTTTTCTTGAAAGCACCTGCCAAGTTGTAATACGTCATACCGTGAGCGTTACTTACCATAGGCGCGTTGCCACTTCTCGTAACGGTATACGATTTTAAGTTGGGCGTATAGCCTTCGATAAGTTCGGTTACGTTAACTTTAAGAGCGTTTGCTAAACGATAAATGAACGCAAAGTTTAAGTCGCTTACACCGTTTTCGCAATCTAAATATTCTTGCTCGGTTACGCCCGTTAATTTTGCTATTTCGCTAACGGAAACGTTTTCTATTTCGCGCAGTTCTTTAATACGCTCGCTAATTTCTTTAATTTTTAATTTTAATTCTTCCATACCTTTCTCCCTTGGGCTAATTAAAAAACTCGCCCCAAACTGCTTTGAGACGAGTTTTATCCCGCGGTACCACTCAAATTGCAAACTAAGTTGCCACTTTTAGAATCTAACAATTCCTATTCGTTTACGCAGAAATCACGGAGAGAGTCTACTTATATAAAACTTTCTTTCTCTCAGCTCGGAAACTACATACTTAAAAGACTTTCTACGGCTTGCACCAACCGCCGATTCTCTAAAAAAAGTTGGTTTTTAAGTAACTTTTCGTCATCGCTTTTAATTTAATTATATTAAATTTAACATTACTTTTTAATATTGTCAACAATTTTTAAGTATTTTTACGTAGTTTATAACTTATTTATGTGCGAAACGAGTTAGAAACAAGCAAGACAAGGCTCACTTTGACGATAGGCTGAGATAGACCTTTTTGGTCATCGAAGTCTATCGGCTAAGTAGAAACGCAGTATTGCGCCGTTTATAACTTGTTTCGTTGTATCTTACCGCTTATAGTCTTGGGAAGTTCGTCACGGAACACTACCACTCTTGGATATTTATAGGGGGCGGTGTGGTCTTTGACGTATTTTTGAATTTCCTTTTTAAGTTCTTCGCTGGGTTCAGTTCCTTTTGTAAGAACTATACTTGCTTTAACTACTTGACCGCGAACTTCGTCGGGAACGGCG
>JAZLBK010000083.1:0-8563 GCA_045613665.1 Christensenellaceae bacterium
TGGCGCAATAAGTTACGTTGAAGTTCCAAACATGCAAAACAATATCCCAGCGGTATTAAAAGTTATGCAGTTTATCTATGATAACATTATGTACGCCGAACTCAATACAAAGAGTGACTATTGCCAAAACTGTGGATATAACGGCGAAATACAAATCGTTAAAGATGCCGACGGTAAACTTATTTGGGAATGCCCAAAATGTGGTTGCCGTGACCAGTCTAAAATGAACGTAGCCAGAAGAACTTGCGGTTACATCGGTACGCAATACTGGAACCAAGGTAGGACGCAGGAGATTAAAGAGCGCGTTTTACACCTGTAAGTCGTTATTTACTTCGCAATACTGCGTTTCTGCTACGGTCTTACGACCATCACAACCAAAAAGGTTAGTGCTGTCCGCAATACCTTGCGAGCCTTGTCTTGCTTGTAACTAACGCCTTAAATAAGTAGTTATAAACGGCGTTAAAGAGTGATATTGCTATCGCAGTGATATAATTCCTGCGGAATTGTGATATCGCTATGCAGTGATATTTTCGCTACGCGAAAGTTGTGGTTGTTTCTTTTATATAAAAAACATATCCATAACTTTTCACAATAGGTAAAAAAATATCAATTCGGCAACGCCGAAATATCACGCTACTAAAAGTAGCATATCACTTGCCGTAAGGCAAATATCACTATAAACCTATCTATAAGGCGGTAAAGTATGAATTATGCAACAATAAAATACAACGATATCGCTAATGGTAAGGGTATACGAACTTCACTTTTCGTGTCGGGTTGCACGCATAGGTGCAAGGGCTGTTTTAACAGTGAGGCGTGGGATTTTTCTTACGGTCAACCGTTTACAAAAGAGGTTGAAGATAAGATTATATCGTCGCTTAAAAGCGATTATATCGACGGGCTTACTCTACTTGGTGGCGAACCGTTTGAGCCCTCTAATCAACAAGTTTTATATCCTTTTATAAAAAGAGTAAAAGATGAACTTCCAAACAAGGATATTTGGTGCTATACGGGTTATTTGTTCGATAAAGAACTTTTAACTGAAAGTCGCGCAACTACTTGTGTAACAAAGGATATGCTTTCGCTTATTGACGTTTTGGTTGACGGTAAATTTATCGAAGAACAAAAAAACATATCCCTTGCTTTTAAGGGTTCTGAAAACCAGCGTATTATTGACGTTCAAAAATCACTAAAAGAAAATAAGGTTAAATTAGTAAAAGATTATGAATAAACTTACTATTGAGTTCAAAAAACTAAATGAAAACGCAGTAACACCCACTTTTGGTACGGAATTTTCCGCCGGCGCCGACCTTTATAGTGCCGAAGAAGAAACGGTTATAAACCCCGGCGAAACAAAGTTTATAGGTACGGGGCTTGCTACTGCAATTCCCGTAGGTACGGTTGGGCTTATTTATGCAAGAAGTGGTCTTGCTTGCAAAAAGGGTTTAGCACCTGCAAACAAAGTAGGCGTTATTGATAGTGATTATAGGGGCGAAATTAAAGTTGCGCTTCACAACCACGGCAATGAGGCACAAACGGTATTAAAGGGCGAAAGAGTGGCGCAAATGGTTATTACGCCTTATTTTAAGGTTGACTACGTTGAAGTTGACAGCCTACCTGAAACCTTGCGCGGTGAAGGCGGTTTCGGCTCTACCGGTAGAAAATAATAATATAAAGGCGTAGCAAACTGCTACGCCTTGTTGACTTTATTAGGTTATAATATTAAAATTTATTAAACGAGAAATGCTATGAAAAAAATTATACTTAAAATAGGCTCGTCGTCTTTATTTTCAGGCGGAGAGTTTGCCGAAGATAGAATTTTCACTTTGGCAAAAGAAATTAAAAATTTAAGAGATTTAGGTGCTGAGGTTTGTTTAATAACTTCTGGTGCTATTGCTATCGGTATGACAAAAATGGGGCTTTCTAAAAAGCCAACTGAAATTTCCAAAAAGCAAGCGCTTGCTGCAATAGGGCAAATGTATCTTATGGAAAAGTACGAGCAAATTTTCGATAAAGTTGGCGTTAAACCCTCGCAAATACTACTTAGTCATGACGATTTTGGAAATCTTAATCGTATGAAAAACTTAAACAATACCCTAAACGCGTTGTTTTCGTATGGCGTGTTGCCCGTAATTAACGAGAACGACGCGCTTGCCACCGAAGAAATCAAAGTTGGCGATAACGATACGCTTGCCGCTATGATTGCGTTAAACGTAAGCGCTGATATGCTCGTTATAATTTCAGACGTTGACGGGCTTTACGACAAAAATCCCACCACGAATAGTGACGCTAAACTTATTCCCGTTGTTAAAAAGATTGACGAAAGCGTTTCTTCGCTTGCAAAAGCACCAACATCAAAAGTGGGAACGGGCGGTATGATAACTAAAATAAGGGCGGCTGAGATATGCACGTCGTCTAACATCTCAATGATGATTGTAGGAAACGGCAAAATCCCTGAACTTAGTAAAGTTATTAGCAGTGAAAATTTAGGCACGCTATTTTTACCAAACGGTAAGGTTGCAAGAAAGAAAAACTGGCTTAGTTACTGTGCTAACGTAAGCGGTAAAATTATCGTTGACGACGGTGCAAAATCAGCCCTTTTGAACCGCAAAAGTTTACTTTCTTGTGGCGTTAAAGACTACGAAGGCACTTTTTCAAGCGGTAGTATCGTAGAAGTTTGCGGTATTGACGGCAAGACCTTTTGCAAAGGCATAATAGCGTTTAGTAGCGACACGTTGAAGTCACTTATTAAAGACGGGCAAACCCACATGATAATTCACGCGGATAACATAGCGGTTATAAAGGAATAATTATGATAGATTTTGAAAGCGTAAAAAAAGCGGGTAGAATTCTCGCTCTTAAAACGGAAGAAGAAAAAAATAAAGCACTTGAAAATATTTCTAACGCTTTAATAGAAAACGCAGAACTTATTGAAAGGGAAAATCAAAAGGATTTAATTTTAGCGCGTGAAAACAACTTAAAAGAAAGTATGATTGCTCGCCTTACCCTTAAAAAAGAACAAGTTTTATCAATCGCAAAAGATATTTTAAGCGTAATTTCACTTAAAGACCCGATAGGCGAAGTCATTGAAGACTTTATCACAAACGACGGGCTTAACGTTAAAAAAATTCGCGTTCCTATGGGTGTTATCGGCGTAATTTACGAGGCGCGCCCCAACGTTACCGTTGACGTAACCGCACTTTGTATTAAAACGGGTAACGCTTGCGTGTTAAAGGGCGGTAAAGAGGCGAAGTTTACAAACGAACTTTTAGTTAAAATCATAAAAAGTGCAATTAAAAGCGTTATACCTGATACGTCGGTTATGCTACTTAGCGATAGGCTTGAAACTGACGAACTTCTTAAAGCCAAAGGTAGCGTTGACCTTATTATTCCAAGGGGCAGTAAGAACTTAATCAACTACGTAGTTGAAAATTCGCTTGTTCCCGTTATTGAAACGGGCGCAGGGGTATGCCATACCTACGTTGAAAAAACCGCTGATTTTGATACTGCAATTAAGATTGTTGACAATGCAAAAACTTCAAAACCTGCTGTTTGCAACGCGCTTGAAACGTTGCTTATAGATAAACAAATTATTAAAGAGTTTGCTCCGCTTGTTAACGATTTTGCTAAGCGAAAAGGCGTAAACTTATACGCTGATAAACAAACTTCTTTATATATAGACGGAACTCTTATTGATGAAAACGCTTATCATACCGAGTTCAATTCGCTTGACTTATCCGTTAAAGTGGTTGACGGATTAACTGGCGCTTTAACGCATATTGAAAGGTATTCTACAAAGCACTCCGAGTGTATAATATCCACTGATAAGGCGGTTATTGAACAATTCTTATCGGCTGTTGATAGCGCGTGCGTATACGTGAACGCATCTACGAGGTTTTCGGACGGGGGCTGTTTCGGTATGGGTGCAGAGATAGGCATTAGCACTCAAAAACTCCACGCGCGCGGACCTATGGGGCTTAAAGAAATTACCACTTATAAATACAAAATTTACGGTAACGGAGAAATAAGATGAAGATAGGGTTTATAGGTTGCGGTAAAATGGGTGGAAGCATTTTATCTAAAATAAAGGGTAAAGTTTTTGCACTTGAAGATATTTTTGTGTACGAACTTAATAGCGAAATAGTTTCTTCGCTTAAAGAAGACGGGGTTATTACGGTAGGTAGCCTTGAAGAATTGTGTAAAAATGTAGATATTATACTTCTTGCTATTAAACCGCAAGATTTTAACGCGCTTTTACAATCTATTAGCAAGTTTTGTGAGAATAAACTTGTTATCACTATTGCGGCTGGCGTTAAAATTTCCACTATTGAAAAGGCTATAAATAACGTTAGGGTTGCAAGAGTTATGCCAAACACCGCGGCGCTTATAGGCGAGGCAAGTAGCGTAATTTGTTTTAACCGCTTAGCAAGTAATAGCGATAAAAGCATTTCAATTGCTATTATGAACGAGATAGGAAAGGTGGTTGAAATTGAAGAAGAACTTATGGACGAAGTTATTCCAATAGGTGGAAGTTTCACCGCTTTTCAATACTACTTTTATAAAGGTTTTTTAGAAAGTTCACTATCCCGTGGAGTCCCGTACGACGTTGCTAAAAAACTACTTGTTCAAAGCATAATAGGTTCGGCAAAAATGATAGAAAATTCTAATAGGGATATAGACGAACTTATTAGTGACGTTTGCTCTAAGGGTGGAACGACACTCGCAGGACTAAAAGCGTTTGAAGAAGATAATTTACTTAAAACCATAGATAAATGCGCCGTGTACTGCGCAGAAAGAAGTAAAGAACTCGGCAAAAACTAAATAAAAACACCGCCAGTCAAGGCGGTGTTTTTAGTATAAATAAAATTAAACTTCTCAACATAATTTTATGAAAAAGTATGACGGTGAATATAAAAAAGTATTAAACAAGTTAAACGGTGCTGAGCCAAACGAAGTTGGAAAGATACTAAAAGAATATTTTAATCTTAAAAAAAGAAATAAAAAACCTTAATAATCCCACTTGGGAATATAAATTTCACTTGCGGTCGATAAGTCTTGAATAAAAACGTTTTCAAGGTTTAAGTTTAAGGCGTAGTCTAAAACCGCGCTATATTCCTTTTTAGTTATAGTTCGGTTAAGTTCTAAAAGTTTTTCATTTTTAATAATCGGTGTGTATTGTGACATTATAGACAAATACGCGCCGTTTTTTTGGTTTTCGTAAAACCACTTTATTATTTTAACGCTATCGCTTTTGCATAGTGGAAGTATAAGGTGGCGAACTATAACGCCCGACTTTAATAGCCCCTTTTCAACCACCGTTTTTTTGCTTTGAAACATAAACTTAATAGCCTTGCTTGCAACTTCGAAATAGTTTGGTTTATTTGTGTAACGCTTAGAAATTTCAGGGCTAAAAAATTTAAGGTCAGGCAGGTAAATATCAACGTATGGGTCGATTATTTCTAAATTTTCAATAGTTTCAAAAGAGTGGGTATTGTAAACTATCGGGATACTCGGCTTATAAATTTCAAACGCCTTTACTATTTGTTTTGAGTAGTGTGACGGGGTTACCAAGTTTATATTGTGCGCCCCTTTATCTTCAAGCACCTTAAAAATATCGGCAAGTTGGTTAGGGGTAACTGCTTTTCCACGCATAGCGCGTGAAAGTTCGTAGTTTTGACAAAAGGCGCACCTTAGCGCGCAACCTGTAAAAAACACCGTTCCAGACCCGTTAGTTCCCGAAATTATAGGTTCTTCAAAAAAGTGAAGGTCGAATTTTGATATTAAAATTTCATCTTTAACACCGCAAGCGCCACACCTAATACTTCTATCAACATTGCACGCGTTTGGGCAAAGATTGCAAATAAATGTATTTTTAACGTCCATAAAGGTATTGTATCACTATCTCGTTTTGTTGACAATTAAATTAAAAGATTATATAATAATTTTACTAATTTTTATCGAGAGTGTTATTATGAACAAATTTTTTACAAGTGAAAGCGTAACGGAAGGTCACCCAGATAAAATTTGCGACCAGATTTCCGACGCGGTTTTAGACGCTATTTTATCAAAAGACCCAGATGCAAGAGTTGCCTGCGAATGCGCTTGCTGTACGGGGCTTATTCTCGTAATGGGCGAAATTTCAACTAATTGCTACGTTGATATTCAACAAATAGCAAGAAAAACCGTTGAAGAAATAGGCTACACAAGAGCAAAATTCGGGTTTGACGCGTCTACTTGCGGTGTAATTACTTCTATTAACGAACAAAGTAAAGACATTGCGCTTGGCGTTGACAGTTCGGTTGAACACCGTAGTAGTGGCGATATTGCCGATAAGGTTGGCGCAGGCGACCAAGGTATGATGTTCGGCTACGCTACCGACGAAACGGAAGAGTATATGCCGATAGCCATTACTTTGGCACATAAACTTACAAGAAGATTAACCGAAGTTAGAAAGGCGGGCATTTTACCTTACCTTCGTCCAGACGGTAAGAGCCAAGTAACCGTAGAGTATGACGGAAACGTTGTTAAAAGAATTGATACGGTTGTAGTTTCTACTCAACACTCTGACGACGTTACTACCGAAAAACTTCGTGAAGACGTTCTTAAAGAGGTTATTAAGGCAGTTTTACCAAGTAATCTTTTAGACGAAAATACTAAGTATTTTATCAATCCTACCGGCAGATTTGAAATAGGCGGTCCTCACGGCGATAGCGGTTTAACCGGTAGAAAAATTATCGTTGACACCTATGGTGGCAGTTGTCCGCACGGCGGTGGCGCTTTCTCTGGTAAAGACCCTACTAAGGTTGATAGAAGTGCTGCGTATATGGCGCGTTACATTTGTAAAAACGTAGTTGCGTCAGGTCTTGCTAAAAAGTGCACGCTTGAACTTTCCTACGCAATCGGCGTTGCTAAACCTATTTCAGTTTTCGTTAATACCGAAGGCACGGGCGTTTTAAGTGACGGTGAAATTGCAGATATCATATCCAAAGAATTCGACCTTAGACCTTACTCGATTATAAAAACCTTAGACCTTAAAAAACCCATTTATCGCCAAACCGCCGCTTACGGTCATTTTGGTAGAAGTGAGTTTCCTTGGGAGCGTTTAGACCGCGTTAACGATTTAATGCGTTATTTACCGCGTTAAACTTTGTTACTGCGACTTTTTACCCCCTCAATAACCAACAAGGTTAATTTCGGCGGTGAAAAATCTTGTGCCTCGTTTAACTTGTAACTAACGCCTTAAATTTTAAGTCGTTATTTACTTCGCAATACTGCGTTTCTGCTACGGTCTTACGACCATCACAACCAAAAAGGTTAGTGCTATCCGCAAGACCTTGCGAGCCTTGTCTTGCTTGTAACTAACGCCTTAAATAAGTTGTTATAAACTGCGTTTTAGACGATAAAAATTAAAATATACTTTATAACGGCAAGGCAATCCTTGCCGTAAAAATTATTATGAAAGCGATAGAGATAAAAAACGTTACGTATAGTTATCCAAATCACAAAATCCCCGTGATTAAAAACCTTTCCTTGTCGGTTGACAAGGGGGAGTTTTTATGTGTGCTTGGCGAAAACGGTAGCGGTAAGTCTACGCTTGCAAGGTTAATTAACGGCTTGCTTTTGCCTGATAGTGGTAGCGTTCAAGTGTTTGGTAACGACACTAAAAACAAAGCGTCAACCTATCAAATTCGCAAAAGCGTGGGTATGGTGTTTCAAAATCCAGACAATCAAATGATTGCAACCATAGTTGAAGACGATATTGCCTTCGGGCCGGAAAACTTGGGCGTTCCCTCTAACGAAATTGAAAAGAGAATTGATTTTGCCTTAAAGTCTGTAAAGATGGAAAAATTCAAAAGGGTAGCGGGGCAAAAACTTTCGGGCGGTCAAAAACAGCGCATTGCAATAGCGGGCGCGCTTGCCGTAATGCCTGAAATTTTGATACTTGACGAGTCTACCGCTATGCTTGACCCACTTGGTAGAGAAGAAGTTTTATCGGTGGTAAAAGACCTTAATAACAAGGGTATGACGGTAATACTCATAACTCATTATATGGACGAGGCTTTGCTTGCGGATAGGGTTGTCGTACTGTCGGGTGGAGAACTTAAACTTGAAGGTGCGCCTAACGTGGTGTTTACAAATAAAGATATCAAAACTTACGGGCTTGATTTACCGCGCCCTTATTATATAGCGCAAAAACTTAAAGAGAACGGCTTGCCGATAGACGGCGACGTTTTTTCTAAGGAAAGTTTAGCGGAGGAATTATGCAAATTGTTTCAAAAGGCTTAACGTTTACCTACAACCGCGAAACGGACTTTCATAGGCAGGCGCTACAAGGGGTTGACCTTACTATAAACGAAGGCGATTTCTTTGGAATAGTTGGCGAAACGGGAAGTGGTAAATCCACCTTTATTCAGCATCT
The DNA here is from genome assembly GCA_045613665.1 of Christensenellaceae bacterium. Taxonomy (GTDB): domain Bacteria; phylum Bacillota; class Clostridia; order Christensenellales; family Borkfalkiaceae; genus HGM11412. Next base: position 8,420 of record JAZLBK010000083.1, read on the forward strand.
TAACGGGCTTATTAAAGTTCAAGGCGGAAGTTTAACGGTAGGCGACTACGACTTAGCACCCACCGATAAAGCGGGTAAAAAACAATACAAAAAAATGCTTAAAGAGTTAAGGTATAAAGTGGGTATGGTGTTTCAATACCCCGA
>JAZLBK010000084.1:0-3870 GCA_045613665.1 Christensenellaceae bacterium
GATGCAATAAGAGTATCAAAAATGCTTGACTTAACGCTAACTTCAAGAAATTGCGGTGAGGGACAAAAAGCGCCTATGTGCGGAGTTCCGCATCACGCTGCCGATATATACATTTCTAAACTCGTATCAATGGGCGAAAAAGTTGCCGTTTGCGAACAGTTTGAAAGAAAGGAAAAAAACAAAAGAGGAACGGAAGTTAAAGTAGTTGACAGAAACGTCGTTAAAGTTGTTTCAGCGGGCACTATTACTGAAAATTCTCTTCTTAACGATAAGCAAAACAACTTTATTTGTTCAATTTCATCAATAAAAGGGGATTATTCGGTTGCTTGGGCGGATATTACGACGGGGGAGTTTTACGCCGAAATTATAAGTAAGCCCAACGATTTATCAATAGTAACCGACTATATAAGTAAAATTGAACCGGTGCAAATTATATGTCCGCAAGGTGTGTATTTATCCCTTAAAGACACTAACGCCGTAAAGCACGGCGCAATTTCTAAACTTGAAATATATAAAGAGTGGGCGTTTAATCCAACCCATGCTGAAAGCACGCTTAAAAATCACTTTTCAGTGCTTAATTTAGACTGTTTTGGTATTAGCGATAAAGAAATTGCAATTTCTTCGTGCGGGGCGCTTATAGAATACCTTAGAGAAACTCAAAAACACGCGCTTATAAACGTAAACAAAATTCAACTTATCGAGCCAAGCGAATATTTGCTTTTAGACGGGGTGGCGGTTAAAAACTTAGAACTTGTAAAATCAATGCGTGACGGTAAGCGTTACGGCACTTTGCTTAACGTTCTTGATAAAACCGAAACGCCTATGGGCTCGCGCAATTTATACGGTTGGATACTTAATCCGCTAATCGAAATTTCTAAAATAAATTACAGACAAGACGCGGTTATGGAAATTTATAGCGACAATCTTTTAAGAAACGCTATAACTGACGTATTAAGTGAAATTCGCGATACTGAAAGACTTGCTGGCAAGGTTTCTAATGGAAATCTCACCCCGAAAGACGCGTTAATTTTATCTAAATCATTATCTCTATTACCTACGTTAAAATTTACCTTGTCCGGCACGACTTGTAAGCCGTTGCGTGACGTTTACGATAATATTTACGATTTTACCGAAATTACTTCGCTTATTTCTCACGCTCTTAAAGACGAAATTTCGTTAACTGCGTTAAAAGACGGCGGTTTTATTAAAAAAGGCTTTGATAGGGAACTTGATAGATTAAGGGACCTAAACGAAAATTCTAACGCCTTACTTAAAGAACTTGAAGAACGCGAAAAACAAGCAACGGGTATTAGAACCTTAAAAGTAGGGTTTAATAAGGTTTTTGGTTACTATATTGAAGTTTCCAAGTCGTTTAAGGATAAAGTTCCTTATTCTTACGTAAGAAAGCAAACTTTAACAGGTGGCGAAAGGTTTATAACCGAAGAACTTAAAAACCTTGAAGAAGACATATTAACTTGTCGCGAAAAGTCGCTTAAAATTGAACTTGAAATATTTGATAAAATTAAATATTTACTTGCCGAACACATATATCATATTCAAAACTCTTCAAAAGCAGTTGCTTTTTTAGACTGTGTTAACTCGCTTGCAGTTGTTGCTAAAAAATACGGCTATATAAAACCCGAAATTAAAAGCGCGGGTAGTGAACTTATTATCAAAGACGGTAGGCACCCGATTGTTGAGAGCGTTTCGTCATCACAATTTATTCCAAACGATACGGCGTTACACTCGCAAGGCAACCGCATGATGATTATTACCGGACCTAATATGGCTGGTAAATCGACGTATATGCGCCAAGTTGCGCTAATTACCATAATGGCGCACATGGGTTCTTTCGTGCCTGCTAAATACTGTCAAATGCCTATTACCGACAGAATATTCACAAGGGTAGGTGCAAGCGACAATTTAGTATTCGACCAGTCTACTTTTATGGTTGAAATGAACGAAGTTGCGTCAATACTTAATAAGGCAACGAAAAATAGTTTAATTATTCTTGACGAAGTTGGTCGTGGTACGTCAACTTACGACGGGTTGTCTATCGCTTGGGCGGTTGTCGAATACGTTTCAAGTGAAATTAAGGCAAACACCTTATTTGCAACGCATTATCACGAACTTTCTGAACTTGAAGGTAAACTTGACGGGGTTAAAAATTATAAAATTTTAGTTAAAGAATATAACGGCGAAGTTATCTTTTTAAGAAAAATTCAAGAAGGTAGCGCGAATAAGAGTTTTGGTATAGAAGTTGCGTCGCTTGCGGGCGTTCCTAAAAACGTAACGTCGCGCGCAAAACAAATACTTAAAAAGTTAGAAAGTAGCGATATAAACACACGCAAGGTAGAAGAGCCTATAAATCAAAGTAGTGAAAGTGAGATTTTGTTAGAAATTAAAAATTTAGACGTAGATTCCCTTTCGCCCATACAAGCGCTTAACTATCTTAACGCGCTTAAAAATAAAATCGGAGATTAAAAATGTCGGTTATTAACGTACTTGATAAAAAAGTTTATACGCAGATTTCAGCGGGCGAAGTAGTTGAAAGACCGTCTTCGGTTATTAAAGAGTTGGTTGAAAATTCTATTGACGCTGGCGCAACTGAAATTAAAATAAATATTTTCGGCGGTGGGAAAGACGTTATTGAAGTTTTTGACAACGGCTCCGGTATTTATAAAGACGATTTGTTAAAGACCATAATGCCACACGCAACTTCAAAGGTAAAAGACCTTGAAGATTTATACTCAATTAAAACGCTCGGTTTTAGGGGAGAGGCGCTTTCGTCAATCGCGTCAGTTTCAAAACTAAGAATTACCACTAAGCGAAAAGACGACGATATCGGTTACACGATGGAAGTTGAAGGGGGAGAAAACCCTGAAATTTTTGAAGCACCGTCAAATAACGGAACGTATATTACCGTTTCTAACTTATTTTTCAACACTCCTGCAAGGCAAAAATTCTTAAAGTCAGAGCGTTCCGAAGAAAACGACGTGACCGACACGGTTTCAAGGCTCGTTCTTGCAAATCCAAACGTTTCGTTTAAGTTTTTAATAAACGACACTTTGGTTTTAACGTCGTACGGCGACGGAATTGAAGACGCTGTAACGGCAGTTTACGGAACGGAATTTTTATCACAAACATTTAACATATCTAATTACGTTCACGGCGTAACGATAAAAGGTTATTTAGGCAAAATAAATTACACAAAATCTAACCGTACCTACCAAACCGTAATACTTAACGGTAGATATATAGTTAATCAAACGATTTCGTCTGCTATTATGAACGCTTATTCCGGCTATTTAATGAAAAGGCGTTATCCTATGGCGGTATTATATATAAATCTTCCCCCCGAAATTGTAGACGTAAACGTTACGCCTAATAAATCAGACGTTAGGTTTATAGATAATTCTGTTATTTATAGTGCCGTTTATTCAACTATAACAAAAGTGCTTGACGGTAGCGATTCGGCGCTTGATATAATACTTCCAAGCCACAACAACACTTTAAAATCGCCCGAAATAGTTAAAAAAGAGGCACTTATTGAACAGCCTGACGATGCAATTATAGTAACCACGCGAGGCAATCAAAACCTTAAAGATAAAAAATATAAAACAGATACTTTTAAGGGTGAAATTTTAGGTTCCTTCTCGCTTTTTTCAGAAGATAGTGAAAAGCAAGGCGACCTTCCGCAGTCTAAATCAACTAAGGAGCAAAACGACTTATTTTTTGCCAACAAAGAGTACATAGCCGAACTTGAAAAGAAAAAAGAATCTTTACAGCAAGAAATTATAGAGCCAAGTAAATTAAAATACGTAGGGCAGGTTCTTAACTCATACTTAATATTCGAAATGGGTACGGATA
>JAZLBK010000085.1:0-3035 GCA_045613665.1 Christensenellaceae bacterium
TCGCGATATCTCTATCCTTTTCACTAATAAAACCAAGGCTATAAGACGATTTTATTGCATAATACATACCTTTTATTACACACTCGCCGTGAGATAGGCGGTAGTTATAAAGTTTCTCAATAGCGTGCCCGAACGTATGCCCAAAGTTAAGTAGCATCCTATCTCCGCTTTCCTTTTCGTCACGCTCTACTATATCTTTTTTAATTTCAAGCGACTTTACTACCAAGTCTTCATAGTCAACGATATTAAAGTCACTTGGCGTAATTTTGTCACTTATAAACGCGTATTTCATAATTTCGCCAAGCCCACTAATTTTTTCACGGATATTTAGCGTTGATATACAGCCTAAATTGATATAAACGGCGTTTGGCTGAAAGAAAGTTCCAAGTAGGTTTTTGCCAGCGTCTAAATCAATGCCCGTTTTACCGCCGACTGAACTATCCACCATAGAAAGTAGCGACGTAGGAACTGCAACGTAAGTTATTCCGCGCATATAGGTAGACGCGACGAACGCCGAAATATCCCCCACTACGCCACCGCCTAAACCTATAACGGTAGAGTTTCTTGAAAGCCCTACGTTTGCAAGAAAGTTGACTATCTTTATATAATTTTCTGCATTTTTACTTTCTTCGCCCGCTTTTATTACAAACTTATAAACCTTTTTACCTTCAAGCAAACTTTCTATTTGTTCGTAGTACAAAGGCTCGACGTTATCGTCGGTAATAACGGCTACTTTCTCGCCTTTTATAAGCGGAAGAACTTGGGTTTTGAAACTTTCAAAACCGTGAGCCACCGTTATTTCATAAGTTTTTGACGAATTTACAATAATTTTTTTCATTTTTTACTATTTTTATCTATTAAAAGTTTTCTTTCGTTGCCTTCGCTTAAAAGACTTTCAAGTTCATAAGCGTTATTGTTTTTAAGAGCAACGCTGTATTTTTGTAAGTTACAAATCAACTCGTCAAGTTGTTTTGATAAGTTATCTCCGTTCTCGTTCATAAGTTCAGCCCACATTTTAGGGTTTAACCTTGCAACGCGCGTTAAGTCTTTATAACTACCTGCCGAATATCCAAAATGTTCACTTGCAATCTCGTTTTTAATAAAGGCGTTAGAAACGATATGGCAAAGTTGCGAAGTAAAAGCAATTGCTTTATCGTGATATTCGGGCGTGGTTATTACCACTTCCATAAATCCAAGCGACCTATAAAAGGCTTTTAATTTTTCTAAGGTAAATATATCCGCGTTTACGTTAGTTAGTATCATTGACGCTTTGTCAAACAAATTAGATACCGACCTTTCTATCCCCGAAAATTCTCTACCAGCCATAGGGTGACCACCCACGAATATAAGGTTTGGATATTTTACCGCTAAATCTTTCATTACGCTAACCGTTTTACGCTTAATTCCGCAAAAATCGGTTATAATAGCCCCGTCTTTAAGCAAGGGTAAAAACCTTTCGATAGAAGACAAAAAGCAACTTGGGTATAAAGATACGATAAGCATATCAATATCCTTTACGGTATTTTCGTCAAGTGGTGCGTTGATTGCGCTAAGCATATCGGCTTTTAGCATTACGCTATCTAAAATATCGTAGCCGTAAACGGTGTGCCCACCTATTTTTTTAAGGGTTTTGCCAAGGCTACCACCCATCAACCCTAAGCCTACTATACCTATTTTCATATATCTCTATGCTTTTCAACAAGCGGAAGCATAACGTCAATGCTGTTTACTATGTCTTCAAACTGTGTTGGGGTTATTGACTGCGCCCCATCACAAAGCGCGTTCTTTGGGTCGTTATGAACTTCTATCATTAAACCGTGTGCGCCAGAGCCAACCGACGCAAGCGACAAAGGTTTTACAAGCCTTGAAAGCCCCGATGCGTGCGACGGGTCAACCACAACCGGCAAATGCGTAAGTTCTTTAAGAAGTGGAATTGCCGATAAGTCAAGCGTGTTTCTCGTATAAGGCTCGAAAGTTCTAATACCCCTTTCGCAAAGAATAATATCTTTACCGCCCTCGCTCATAATATATTCAGCGCTCATAAGCCACTCTTGTATAGTGTTTGCAAGACCGCGTTTTAGTAGTACGGGCTTTTTGGTTTTGCCAACTTCTTTTAGTAGTTCAAAGTTTTGCATATCTCGTGCGCCTATTTGAATAACGTCAACGTCGTTAAATAAGTCTATATGATTAACGCTCATTATCTCGGTTACGATAGGCATACCCGTTTCTTTTTTGGCTTTCAAAAGAAGGTCAAGCCCAGCCTCTCTCAATCCTTGGAAGGCATAAGGCGAAGTTCTCGGCTTATATGCACCGCCTCTTAAAACGGTTGCACCCGCCTTTTTTACCGCCCAAGCAACTTCAATAATTTGCTTTTCAGTTTCAACTGAACAAGGCCCTGCTATAATTTGGAAATTATCTCCACCAAATTTATGACCGCCTATATCAACGATAGTGTCTTCGGGGTGGAATTTGCGGTTAGCGCATTTGAAAGGCTCTTGAATTCGCTTTACGTTTTCAACTATATCAAGCGACCTAACAAGGTCAATATCAATTTTACTCGTATCGCCAACTAAACCTAAAATAGTTGAGTGTTGACCGTTACTGATATCAACTTCTAAACCTTGACCTTTAATCCACTTAATTAAGTTGTTTATTTGCTTTTCTTCGTGTTCTTTTTTAACAATGATAATCATATAGCACCTTCTAAAATAAAAAAACCGAACGTGAAAGTTCGGTCATTTCTAAATAAAAAAATCTTTTTAAGTACGCAAAAAAATAACCGATATTAACAATATGGCTTAATAAAGTAATATCCAAAATAAAAGGCATTTTTATTACGTATCATAGTTTTCTCCTAACTGATATAAATTTTACGCCTTTATGATACGTTTGTCAACAATTTTATTTATTTTTTAGGTAAATTATTGAAAATTTTTAGCCGTTATGATATAATCAAAAAGATTTTTGGAGAACTTTATGATTAACGAAAAAATGTACGCGCTTGGCTCTACGCGTTCTAAAATTAGAGAACTTTT
>JAZLBK010000086.1:0-4333 GCA_045613665.1 Christensenellaceae bacterium
AACCTTTTTATAAAAAAAATAAAGGCAACTTAATTGCCTTTTAATTTTACTAATTATTCTTGAAAAAGTTTTTTGCGTTTTGATAAAAAATTTTATCAACTTCGCAAGGCGTATAGCCCTTTTCTAAAAGCAAGTTTTTAAGTTTACTAAAATCGCAGTAATTTTTTATACCGCCAACTATAAAATCCGTGCCGTAAAAATCCGTTCCTATCGCAACCGAATTTATGCCGAAATTATTAACGAAAGTGTCTATATGCTTAAAAAAATCAAAAAGTGAAGAAGATTTTTCTTTCAAAAAATATCCAACGGGGGTTAAACCTATAATACCGCCAACGGATACAATTTCTTTAATTAAGGCATTTGATAAATTTCGTTTATGCTCAAACACGCATTTTAACGCGGTGTGAGAACAAATTAGCCTATCCGTTATATCAAGCACCGAATACGCGCCATTTTCCGAAAGGTGAGCAACGTCAATGGTTACGCCGTTTTCATAAAGATATTTAGTTAACGCTTTACCGCTGTTTTTTAGCGGTAAATTATAGTCGCAACCGTAACCAAAATCATTTTCTCCGTTATAAGTTAACGAAACGTATTTAGGGTTTAACGCTATTATTTTATCAACGTCTAAATTCTTATAGCCGATATCTTCAAACGCTAAACTTACGCGTTTGTTTTTTATGCCGTTAAGTTTTTGGCTAATTGAAAAAGCGCCGTCAAAAGATAAATTACCTTTGTAAACAGCGCCTATAACGTCAACGTCACTATCAAAAACAATTTGATTAAAATTTTCAAAAGCAGTAGGAAAATCAGAGTGCAAATCAAAAAACTTCATACTTATTTATATGATAGTTTTTAAGTTAAGGTTAAATTAAAAAATATAACGCTCCTAAAAGTGCCGGTAGCATATTTGCAACGTTCATTTTCTTAATGCCTAATAGGTTTATACCTATCATCATAACGAACACGCCACCTATTGCGGTAAGTTCTTGCCTAAATAGTGTTTGTTCCATCAAAAACGGACCTATAAGGCTTGAAAGCAAGGTAAACGCGCCTTGTATAATAAGCACGGGAATTGCCGAAAACATTACGCCAGCGCCGTATTTTACCGTTAAAAGTAAAGCAACCGTGCCGTCAAGCACCGCTTTAACGTAAAGGGTTTTAGGGTCACCTAAACCCGACTGTATACTACCGTAAATTACCATTGCGCCCACGCAAAACACCATAGTTGCCTGCGTAAACCCTTCCGCAAATTTATCATCTTCGCCCTTTTTGTGAAAAGTTTTTTGTAGCATTTTACCAGCCTTATCAAACGCCCCTTCAACGTTAAGTAGCGTTCCTATAAAACCACCTATTGTAAAACTTAATATTAAAACGAGCATTCCTGCCGTTCCGCTTACGGGGGTAATCGCGTCCATAACGCCGATTAAAAACACACAAACCCCTAAGCCTTGCATAACTACCGTTTCTACCTTTTGGCTTATCAATTTTTTACACAATAACCCAACTATCGAACAAACGATTATTAAAATTGTATTTACTAAAACCCCAACCATTATCTTATCACCGTAACAACGTAGTCTTTACCGTCGTGTTTAATTTTGGTAACTTTGTTGATTTTATTGTCGTAAGTTATAGCCCTAACGGTAATTTCGCCGTTTTCTTTTAAAAATTTATATAGACCTTCGCTTGCTTTTTCGTTTCCCATAGCGTAACAGTTAACAACGCCTTGAACGGTATCTAAATTAACCGTTTCAGTTGGCCTTGAACCACCGAAAAGGTCTTTTTCTTCCTTAAAAAACTCAACTGACGCATATTCGCTTTTTAAGTATTTTTTAGTGTGCTCTACGCAGGATTTAGCGTCGTCCCCAGCAAAGTGGGCGTTTTGAAAGCCGAAAGACATTACCATCTCGTCTTTCTTAACAAAAATTATAAGGTCGCTACTACCCGTTTCGTTGGGAAACCCAACCACTTTATCCTTTCCGTAATCTAAAACTACGGGCGAAAAGTCAATTAGTTCTTTTTCAAGATATTCAGCCGTTTTTTTAATATTTTCCATCACAAAATCTCCGTTAAAACGTAGGTTGCAGAGTTAATAACCATATCGTTTTGGTTAATACAACTTAAAGGTATCTCAATAACGAGTGGAATTTTAGGGTAAAACTCTTTAATTATATTAAAGGTTTCCCTACATTTACCACGTCCACTACCAACTGTAACAAACTCGCACTCGCCGTTACCATTTATATAATCTTTGATTATATATCTTTGCGTGTAAGGCGCTAAAAGTTTTGACGCATCCACCACGTTTTCATTTGAATTTATATAATTACCACCGTCGAAAACAAAGCGCAAACCCTTTACCGATTTTATAACGTCTAACGTTTGGCTGGTTGTTTTTACGGGGTAATTCTCAGTAGCGTCGTTTTTAAGCGCTACGATAACGCCAAAATTTTCAGCGTATTTTACTATTCTTCTTAAATTTTGTTTAAGATTAAAAATTTGCTCTTCTATTTTATCTTTAACGGTAAGTTTAGGTAAAATAGTAATTTCTTTAATCTTATATTCCGCGCACAAGTCTATCATTGACAAGGCTTTTTGCAAGTTGTCCTTCTCAAAAAGTGGGCATGCCGATATAACCGAGCCTATCGCTACGCCGGAAATTATTATATCTTTCATATAAGAATTTTCGCCCGATAGCCTTTCAAAATCAACGTCAATTAAAGATACGCCGTTTGATTTGAGATGAAGTAGCGTTTTTGATACGTCAAGGTTTAACTCAGTTGAAATTTTTAGCACGTTTTCAAAGTTTACGCTAATTTTGGTCATAATAGTCCTCGTCAATATTAGCGTTTCCGTCGCCATACACTTCGTCAAACCGCGCCATAAACGAAGGGGGCTCTTTCATAGTAACTAAATGCTCGATACCGCCGAAAGTTAACATTCTAAAAATGGCTTTACCTTTCATACGCTCTTCCGTTACCACGGTAGTTACCGAACTTGGTTGAGCGCAAGTGTGATTAAGTAGCGCAATTACTGGGATATTTAATAATTCCGCAAGCAAAAAACTACCCAAACCAAAATGACAAGTTATAACTATATTGTCGTGATTTGGCTTAATAACGTCGTATAAAACGCCGTTTTTCTTATAACCGTGCTTTTCAAGTAAAGCGGAAAACTCCTTTTTAATAGTATTATAATGCTCTTTAACACCGTCGTTCATAACGCCGTGCTCTACCCACTTGTTATAATCGTAAAGTTCGGGGTTTTCACTTAAAAAATCTGGGCGCAAATCCCAAATTAAATGACTTTTGATGTACGGTAAATCAACACATGAGTTAAACTCGCGTAAAAAATCATAAACTTTATAAGTTTTTACAGCGTTATATTTAACGATAGCGTCAGCCGTATATCTTGCACGTTCAAGTGGTGACGAATACAAATAGTCAATTTTACTATCTTTTAAGAATTTGCCTAAAATTTCCGCTTCCTTAAAACCTTTTTTAGTTAAGGTGTGATTAGCGTAATCAGGCTCAGCGTGTCTAATAATTGTAATTTTCATATAAAATAATTAAAAAGGCGTTGAAAATCAACGCCTTTATTCGTTTATTATAACGATTCGTGAATAGTACGCGAAATAACGTCGTCTTGCTGTTCTTTGGTAAGTTTAATAAAGTTTACAGCATAACCCGAAACTCTTATGGTGAGTTGAGGGTATTTTTCAGGGTGTTTTTGAGCGTCTAAAAGCGTTTCTCTATTGAAAACGTTAACGTTCAAGTGGTGTCCACCGTCAGCGCAGTACGCGTCTAACATATTAACTAAATTTTCTACTTGTTGTGACATAAAATATCCTCCTATTATATTATATATTAATCTTCTTTACCGAGAGATGCAGGCGTGATAGAGAAAGTGTTAGAAATACCGTCTCTCGAATATTCGTATGGAAGTTTTGCAACCGATTCAAGTGATGCAAGTGCGCCGTGAGTATCTCTACCGTGCATTGGATTTGCGCCCGGTGCAAGTGGTTCACCTGCTCTTCTGCCGTCAGGTGTGTTACCTGTCTTTTGACCATATACTACGTTTGAAGTAATAGTTAAAATTGACGTTGTTGGTTCGCTGTTACGGTAAGTATGGTACTTTCTAATCTTATTCATAAACGTCTTAACGAGCCAGATAGCGATATCGTCAACAGCATCATCGTTGTTGCCGTATTTAGGGAAATCGCCTTCCGTTCTAAAGTCCATAATCATACCTTCTTCATCACGAATTGGGTAAACTTTAGCGTATTTGATTGCTGAAAGTGAGTCAACCGCGCATGAAAAACCTGCAATAC
>JAZLBK010000087.1:0-2922 GCA_045613665.1 Christensenellaceae bacterium
CGTTTTAACCGCATCTGATAAAGTGCTTGCAATTTTGGAAACTTTAACGTTGCCAGCGTCGTCCACAAGACTAAATACGCCCGTAGAATAATCGTCAATAACGTCGCTAACCACAATATCGTCGATAAGAGTATCAAAGCCTCCGTTTGAAAGTTCTTGAACGGTGAGTTTAGCAAGTTTTAGATTGATGCCGTCTAACACGTTATTAGATTTATCATACCAAACGTCACCCGACTTAGTGTAGCCCATAATCTCGCCAACGTAAAGTCCTTGTAAACGACTTGGGAGATTTGATACCGTAGAGTCGCCAACTAAGGATAATATTGCGTTTCCTTCAACGTTGACGATATCGGAAATTTTAAGTTCGTCAATCTTCGATTGCAAATCGAACTCGCCGTTAAATATCGAGCCCAAACCTATATCTGCAAGAACGGCTTCAAGCGCCGAAATTTCAACGCCTTCCTTAAACCAAACGTTACCCGATTTAGTATATCCCATAAGGTCGCCAACGAATAAGGTTGAAAGCGTGTTTTGAATTACGCTTGGATTAGTGGTAAGCCCTGAAAGTTCTACGTTTGAAAGAGCGTCGTACATTACGCTTACGCGCTCAGTTTCATCATACCAATACGGACTTGTTTCAATACAACCTTCGGTATGAACGGGGCAACCGTATTCCGTTGCCGTACACCTTGTATAACCAAGCACTTCGCCAAGCAATATTCCGTCAACAAGCGTTTCAAAGGCAACCGCGTTTAATTCGTTAACCTTTTTATCGTAAAGTTGATAGAAGATTTTTTTAGTTAAATCGCTTTTGTCAACGGGTTCGTCATACTTATCGTACCACTCGCCGTTAATTTGCTTATAGCCCATAACTTCGCCGATTGTGGTGTCTTCAATAACGCCCATAATGTCAAAGTCACCGCTGGTTACGTCGTCAAACGTTTTATTGCAAATTTTATTAAGCATATCGCCAACGTATTCATAACCGTCGGTAAAATAGAAATTGTGCTCACTGTGGTTCAACTCACAGTCAGGCTTACAATAAGAATAATATTTGTGGTCGTGAACCAACTCACACTCTACGTCGCACTCGTCGGTAGGGTAACTAATTTGGTAACTGAACGCGTCGCCAAGATAAACGTCACTAAACATAGTTTCAAAATCAAAATTACCTATATCCATAATAGATACGTTGGCAATGCTTTTAAGAATTGCTTTGGTAATTCCCACTTGGTTAGACACGGCACCGTCTTGATAAAGTTCACCGTCACACTCGCTTTCGTCTTCGTGAACGAGACAGTCCGCATCTTTGGTACAAAGCGCGTATCCACCCGCCAACGAGCCAACCGTTCCTATCGAACCGAGAGTAGATAAGTTAAATTCGTAATAGGATTCGTACGAGTTCCAAACGTACGCGTCTTCAAGTTTCACGTCGCCAAGAAGTGAAAACGTTTCAAGGTTTTGATTATACGTTTCGTCGTCAGTCGCGCCGATACAAGCAATAATTTCTTTAAGTGATTTGGTTTTAAGATGTTGAAGTTCCCCTTCCATTATCTCGTAACCTATATCGAATTGTTGCCCTTCTATTAAATCGGTAATCAAACCAAACTCAACGCCACCAAACAAATCTAACGCTCTATCTTCGCACGAATAAACGTATTCGCCGTTTACAAAACTTTCGGTGTACGTACCACTTAAAATACTGCCAAGTGGCATTGAACGGAAGACGTTTACAGCACCCAAGTTACCGTCGATATCAGGATTTATTAGGTCGCCAACCGTAAACTGCCTTAAACGGCTACGCGCCCCTTCTGAAAATATAGGATACGCGCCCGTTTCCTCATCTTTTGGCAAAAACAAGAACACCACGCCCATATCAATTTCGTAAAGACCGTTAGGTCCTGCAAGCGACATGAACGCAAGCGATTTCAAACTTTCAACGTCTTGCGGGTTTGCATTTGAAAAATCTAAACCGAGTAATTCTTCAACGCTAAAACCCCTTTCTTCAAGCAAGTTTAAGGTAACTGAGTTTGGATTGTTTGCAATATCTATAATAAACGAAGTTAAGTCCTCAATTGTCCAAGACGACATTTCGCTATCTTCTTCTGCAATATTAAGTTGACCTATCGTTAAATTTTTGAACGACCAGTAAGCCACGCCGGCAACACCGCCAACTATGACCACAAGCATAAATATCATACCTAATATGAACGCTATCGTTCTTCTCATAAAATTTCCCATAACTTCTCCAAAAGTTAAAACGAAAAACCGTCGATAAAATTTTTATTTTAGTTGATGTAGGCAAAAATTATAACGGAATAACTTCTACCGTTATTTTAGCAAAAACGTCAGGCAAAAATTTAACTTCTACGTTATATACGCCAAGGTTTTTAATCCCGTCTTTAAGTAAAATTTTCTTCTTGTCAACGGAAAAACCTTTTGAAGATAAACTTTCAGCAATTTCTTTACTCGTTACCGAACCGAAAATCTTGCCGTTTTCACCACATTTAATTTTAACGGTTACTTTTTCACCGTTTAGTTTATTTGCTTGTTCTTTAAGGGCTTTAATTTCTTCTTTTTTGTGGAAATCTTGCGCGTCTTTCTTAATATTAAGGCTGTTAATTTTTACCGAGGTTGCCTCTTCTGCAAGACCTTTTTTTATAAGACAGTTTCGAGCGTATCCGTCAGACACTTCTTTTATCTCGCCCGCTTTACCCGTTCCTTTAACGTCTTTAAGTAAAATAATCTTCATAACAATACTCCTTTACGAATAAAATTTTACACCAAAAAGGCAAGTTTGTCAATGTATATTTACTTTAATTATAATATATACTTTATATATTTATGAAAAATTACAAATTTATTTTCGCGTATAAAAAAAGCATAGGTAAACCCTATGCTTTAATTTGTTATTTTGCTTAT
>JAZLBK010000088.1:0-6593 GCA_045613665.1 Christensenellaceae bacterium
GGTTTTGAAGTTGAAGAAGTTATTGAAAACGGCAAGGATATTTCAGGTGTAGTGGTAGGCGAAGTTTTAACTTGCGAGGCTATTCCTGATACTCACTTACATCTTTGCACGGTAGATTGCGGTATTCACGGCACGCATCAAATTTGCTGTGGTGCGGATAACGTTAAAGTTGGCATAAAAGCCCCCGTTGCTCTCGTTGGTGCAACCGTATACGCTACCGCGAAAGACCACGTTACCATAGAAGGCGTTATGACGATTAAAGCAGGTAAACTTCGCGGTTACGATTCGTTTGGTATGCTTTGTGCCGGTGGCGAAATAGGTGTTACCGAAGAAATGTACAAAGGCGCATCGTACGACGGGCTTTTAATATTAGATAGTTCTTGCACTAACGGTAGCGATATTAAACCTATTGTTGGGCTTGACGAAGTTATTTTCGATATCGGCGTTACGGCTAATAGACCTGACTGTCACAGTATTTTAGGGCTTGCAAGAGAAGTGTCGGCAGTTCTTAATAGACCACTTAAAATGCCGTCATTGACCTATAAAACGGGAGAGTTTTCAACTATCGACAAGTTGTCTGTTGAAGTTTTAGATAGTGAACTTTGCCCAAGATACGTTGCGTCGTACGTTCAAGACGTTAAACTTGCACCGTCGCCAAAGTGGATGCAAAAACGCCTTAATAGCGTAGGTATTAGAGCGATAAACAACGTTGTTGACATTACAAACTTCGTTTTAACTGAAATAGGTCAACCTATGCACAGTTTCGACTATTCGTACCTTAAAGGAAATAAACTTGTAATTAGGCGTGCTGAAAACGGAGAAAAAATTACCACGCTTGACGATAAGGAATTTGAACTTAATTCTTCAAATTTAGTTATTTGCGACCAAGAAAATCCGCAATGCCTTGCAGGTATTATGGGTGGAAAGTCAAGTTCAATTGAAAATACGACTACAGCAATCGTTTTTGAAAGCGCAACGTTCAAGCGCGATAATATAAGGCGTACGTCACGCGCACTTGGTAAGCGTTCGGACAGTTCTTCGCGTTTTGAAAAGGGAACTGACGCGTACACCGCGGAACTTGGTATGAATAGGGCACTAAACTTAATTGACGAATTAAACGTTGGTAAAATTTCTAAGAGTTATATTGACGTAAATTCCGTTGATATTTCGCCTAAAACTATAACCACTAAAATTTCTAAAATCAACAAAGTTTTAGGCATTGAAGTTCCTACCGATATTATTAAAGATATTTTAATGCGCCTTAATTTTGGTGTGGAAATTTGTGGGGACGATATTAGCGTTATAATTCCACCGTATCGTGACGACGTTGAAGATTACCCCGACTTAGCCGAAGAAATTATTAGAATGTACGGCTATGAGCATATTGAAAACACTTTACTTAAAGATGCGTCAATCACGGTTGGCGGGCTTAATAAAGAGCAAAAAGACCTTAATAAAGCAAAAAATTACCTTGTTTCGCAAGGTTTTTCAGAGGCAATAACTTATTCGTTCGTTTCTGAAAAGGATTTTGACTTATTTGGTCTTGATAAAAATTTAGACGAGAATAAGTTTGTTAAAATCTTAAATCCGCTTGGCGAAGATTTATCGGTAATGAGAACCACGATTTTACCGTCGCTTGTAAAAGTTATTGCAAACAACGTAAATAAAAAGAATTTGTCGGGTAGGCTTTTCGAGTTTGCTAAAACATATAACCCGAAATCACTTCCTTTAAGGGAACTTCCAGAAGAAAGAGAAACTTTATCTCTCGGTATGTTTGGTGACGAAGATTTTTTTACTATTAAAGGCGTGGTTGAGGGGTTACTTGAAACGCTTGGCGCAACCTTTAAGGTTGATTTTGTTAAGTGTAACCGTCCGTTTATGCACCCGACAAAGAGCGCTGAAATCGTTATAGGTTACCGTTCAATAGGGTATATAGGCGAACTTCATCCTAACTTACTTGAAAAATTAGGTATAGATAAAAAAGTTTACGCGGGCGAAATTTTCTATTATATTATTTCAAAAATGCTTAACCGTAAACTCATATTTAAGCCTTTTGCAAAGTTCCCGTCGGTTGAAAGGGATTTAGCGCTTGTAATGGATAAAAGCGTATCCAACGCTGAAACGTTAAAAACCATAAAGAGATTTGCTGATAAATCGCTTATAAGCGTTGAACTTTTCGATATATACGAAGGCTCGCAACTTGAAAGCGGTAAAAAGAGCATGGCTTATCATTTAACGTTTAGCAATTTAGAGCGTTCATTAACCGTTGAAGAAGTTGACGAATATATTGATAAAATTCTTAAAGGTCTAAACGCAAACGGTATTTCGTTAAGATAAATTTTACCCGTCTGTTAAAAGACGGGTATTTTATTAAAAACACTTTATAAAATTAGGGTTATATATTATAATATAGTTATGTGTGAAATTTTAGCGCCAGTTGGCAGTAAAGAAAATTTAATATCTGCAATAAACGCCGGCGCTGACGCGGTGTATTTAGGTCTTACTGATTTTTCCGCTCGTAAATCGGCTGAAAACTTTGATTTAGACGGGTTGAAATATGCCGTAGCATACGCTAAAACTTTCGGTGTAAAAGTCTATCTAACCGTTAATACTTTAATTAAAGAAAGTGAAATTAACTCTTTTATTAGCGCGGTAAACTCGGCGTATTCGTCTGGGGTTGACGCGTTTATTTTGCAAGATATATTTATGGGCAAATACCTTAAAGAAATTATGCCAAATATTACCTTGCATTTATCAACTCAGGCTGGTGTTTGCAACGAATACGGTGCTAAACTTGCAAAAAACTACGGATTTTCACGCGTTATTTTAGCGCGCGAAACTAAACTTGATGACGTAAAGGCAATTTCTAACATAATAGAAACGGAAGTGTTTATTCAAGGCGCGCTTTGTACCTCTTTTTCAGGGCATTGCTACTTTTCGTCTTTCGTGGGCGCAAATAGTGGTAATCGTGGTTTTTGTAAACAGCCTTGTAGAAAAGAGTATTTGTATAAAATAAATAATAAAGTCGTCAAAAAGGGCTATTTGCTATCTCTTGCCGACCTTTCTGTTGGCAGTGATATCGTAACCTTAAAAAATCTTGGCGTTAGTTCGTTTAAGATTGAAGGACGTATGCGTGGTAAAGAATACGTTTCGTCAGCAATTTTATATTATAAATCATTATTAAACGGCGTAAATGACGAAAATTTGTTTAATAACCTTAAAATTTCCTTTAATCGTGGCGATTATACAAAAGGTTTAACCTTTTCACAAGATAAAAATTTTATATCGTATAAAGTTCAAAACAATATAGGGCTTGAAGTCGGTAAAATTAAATCAGTTTATAAAGATACGATAGATTTTGACTGCGATTTTAACCTTGTGGTAGGTGACGCTTTCAAAATTTTAAGAAACGGAGAAGAAGTAGGTAACGCCACGGTAGTTTCTACAAATAAAACCGTTGTTAAGTTTATAGGTAGCGCAAAAATAGGCGATACGATTAGGTTAACTAAAAAAATTGACCTATACGATAACTTAAATATTAAAAATAAATTAAAAGAAATTACCGTTACCGTTGATTTACGGGTTGATAACAAACTTAAACTTACCGCGTGTGGCGAAATCGTCGAAAGTGAAAACGTAATTTCTAAATCGATAAACTCGCCTATAACTAAAAGTGAAGTGATAGATAACCTAAATAAAACGGATATTTATCCTTATAAAATTTTAGTTGAGTTTGAAAATTTTTCAAACAACGCGTTTGTTCCTAAAAGTGTATTTAATAAACTTAGGGCAGAATTATACCGTAAAATATTTTTTGAAAAAGTTAGAAAAAATGCTTATATTATCGAAAAATATACAAATAATTATAATTTCAAAAACAGTTTGGTTAGCCGTAAAAATGCTGTAATATTATCAAGTTTAGATAACTGTAATTATGTAAATTATGAAGTGATTTACGCGCCAAGCAACTATAATAAACTTAATACTAATAACGTTAAAAACGTTTGGCTTTATTTACCGCCATATTTAACCGGTGAAGATATTGCTATTATAAAAGACAAAATTAAATATTTCAAAGGCGTGTATGCTGACGGCGTTTGGGCTATTCAGTTGTGTAAAGAGTTAAAAGTAAAACTGTTTGCTGGTGTTGGTTTTAACGTGTTTAATAGCATAAACGTTAAGTATTTATTAAGTGACGGGGCAATCGTTGAAAATATTTCCGCATCAAAAGAGTTAAGTCTTATTGAAGTTGATAAAATTAGTAATAATTTATTCGTTTTATCAAACGGGTTGATAGAGATAATGGATTTAATTTATTGTCCTTTTGGTAAAAATTGTAAAAATTGCGAAATTGTCAACGATTTTGAACTTATAGATAAAAGTGGTAGGGTATTCCCTGTAAAAAGATATAGGGTTAGTGATTGCAGATTTAAGGTTTACAATATGGCAAAACTCAAAGAAGTTAACGGTTTTTTAACCATAACGGATTTGACCTTAAAAAATGAAATGAGCGTTACGCAAGGTAATTTAATTAAAGGTGTTAAATGATTATTGAAAAACTAATTAAAACTCTTGAATACGATAAAATTGCCGAAATGGTAGCGTCATTTTCGGTTTTAGAACAATCAAAGAGTGAAATATTACGTGAAAATATTGACTTTTCTTTTGAAAACGCTAAGTTTTTGCTTAATAAAACTAACGAGGCGTATAACCTTTACCTAAACGGTGTAAAAGGTGTTGTATATTTTGACGAGATTACAGAGGAATTAAACCTTGCTGAAAAGTTATCTACATTAACGCCGTCGTCGCTTATTAAGGTTGCTAAGTTATTGCGCTCGTCAAGAATAACTTCTCGCGAGATTATTGAATTTTGTAATAACGGCGGAATTATGTATGATATTGCTTGCCGTATATTTTTCGATAATTACTTAGAAAATGAGATTTTTTCTAAAATAGTAAATGAAAATGAAGTTTCGGATAACGCATCTGAAAGGCTACGCGAAATTAGAAATTCGATTAAAAGAATTAACGAAAAAATCCGTGAAAAACTTCAAGGCTATATGCGTTCAGGCGCTAATAAGTATTTGCAAGATAACGTGGTTTCAATGCGTAACGGTAGGTACGTAGTCCCTGTAAAATCCGAGCATTTATCAAGCGTTAAAGGTTTCGTGCATGACCGTTCGGCAAGTGGTAACACTTTTTTTATCGAACCACAAGAAGTTTTAGACTTAAATAATGAACTTCGCCGTGAAATTTTAGCCGAATCGGTTGAAGTTGAAAGAATTTTATTTGAACTTACACAAAAAGTTTCAACGATAGTTAATCCATTAAGAGATAATATCGGGTATTTAGTTGATATTGATATTGCTTTTTCTAAGGCGGAATATTCTTATAAAATTAAGGGTGTATATCCTAAACTTAATTCTAATGGAATTATTGACGTTAAATCGGGTAGACACCCGTTAATTTCAGCGGACAAGGTCGTTCCCATATCGGTAAGTTTTGGTAGCGACTATAATTATCTTCTTATTTCAGGGCCAAATACGGGCGGTAAAACGGTTACTTTAAAACTTATTGGTTTATTCGTTTTAATGAGTTCGGCTGGAATATTTTTGCCGGCAGTTGAGGGGACAATCATATCGGTATTTAATAAAATATTTTGCGATATAGGTGATGAACAAAGCATTGAAAATAGTTTGTCGACATTTTCGTCACACGTAAAAAAATTAAAATCTTTTTTAGATAATGCAGACGATAAAACTCTCGTTCTTATCGACGAAATTGGCGCTGGAACCGACCCCGAAGAAGGTAGTGCGTTAGCCCAAGCAATAGTGGAAAAACTAATTTCAGTTGGCAGTTTTGGCGTTGTTACAACGCATTATTCGTCACTTAAAGAGTTTGCCGCTAATAACGATAGAATAATGAACGCGTCAATGGAGTTTGATACTAATACCTTTTCACCCCTTTATAAAATTAAAGTGGGCGCACCTGGATTATCAAACGCGCTTAAAATTTCTAAAAGGTTAGGGCTTTCTTATGACGTTTTAGATAGGGCAAAGTCGCTTTTAAGTAGCGAAAAGGTTTTAATTGATAAAATCTTAACCGAGGCGGAAAACTCTCGTATTGAAAGCGAAAAACTTAAAAAAGAACTTCAAGATTTGAAAGAAAAAGAAATTGAAATTTATAACAATCTTAAAACTGAAAAGGAAAAGTTTGATAAAGAGCGTGAAAACTTTTTACTTAAATCAAAATTAGAAGCGAAAAAACTTATAAACGAAAGGGTTGAAACAGCCGAAGAATTACTTTTAGAAATAAAAAACGTTTATAGTAAACAAGAGTATTCGCAAGCAGATATAGTTAGGGTAGCTACCTTAAAAAATAAAATTATCAACGAAAAATACAATGCCGAAAAGTCAACTGATAAAACAGTGCCTTACCAAAAAGTTAATATTGAAAACGTTAAGGTTGGGGACGTAATTTATATTAAATCGCTTGACGATAACGGCGAAATTATCGATATAAATTTGCGTAAAGGTTTTATTTGGGCGCTTGTTGGTAGTATTAAAGTAAACGTCAAAAAAAGCGATATTTAC
>JAZLBK010000089.1:0-8731 GCA_045613665.1 Christensenellaceae bacterium
TATCTCAACGTTTCTATAATATATTCTATCATACCAATTATCGTAAAACAAATATAAATACTTTATTTCTTCAAAATTTTTATAATTTATATGCTTAGGGCGCTTTCTATCATTTTGATGTCGTGGGTCATATAAGCAAAACCATCGGCTAATATGGGGATAATCGTTTTTAATTTCAGTAACAATTTCATGACACAAATAGTCAAAGTCGCCAAGCCCACCAAATATAAATATTTGATAATTTTCGTCTACAATTAAATTTTTAATAATTTTTCTTAGTTGTGGTTTTAATTTTTCGTCTTCTTCTATCGTTGTTTCTCTATGCCCAAAAAATGAACAAACTTTTATTGTCGATGTATTCACAATCTAATTATATAGTATTAAAATTTTATTGTCAACACATTCACAAGTTGTGAATACATTAACAACAAAATAATTTTAATATTGTTAGACTTTATGTATAAAATATATCATAAAGGTAATAATTTAACAATGAAACTACATAAAGCCGTTGGTGAAAGAATTTTAGAGTTTTGCAAAGAACGTAATATTACTCCAAATAAGTTATGTACTATGTCGGGTGTTATTCAATCTACTGTAAATAGTATTTTCTCTGGTAGAAGCAAAAACCCAAAACTTGCAACGATACAGTATTTATGCGAAGGATTAAATATATCATTAAAAGAGTTTTTTGATAGCCCGTTATTTGATAATATTGATGATTAAATGCGTCTAAATTTAGGCGTATTTTTTAATTGCTATTGTTTTTTTAAGGTTATTGTGTTATATTAAATAACACAAGGAGATAATCGTGAAAATTATACATACTGCCGATATCCATCTCGGTTCAAAAATCAATTCTTTCCCAAAAGAAGTTTCTATTTCAAGAAAAGAAGAAGTTAGAAACTCTTTTAAGCGTATGGTTGAATTCGCTAAGCAAAACGACGTTAAGATAATACTTATAAGTGGCGACCTTTTTGACGGAGTTAAACCGCTCGTTAAGGATAAAGAGTTTTTTTATAGCGTGGTCAAAAACAACCCCGAAATTGAATTTTTATACCTTAAAGGCAATCACGATTTATGTTCAAGCGACAAAGAATTAGAAAACCTTAAACTCTTTAACGATAAGTGGACTAATTACCGTTATGGCAACGTGGTTATTTCGGGCGTTGAACTTATTAAAGAAAACGCACTTTCTTTATATTCCACACTAAGCCTTAATGAAAACGATAAAAATATCGTTATGCTACACGGCGAAGTGGGTGACGGGGTAGGTGTTCAAAAAGTTAACCTATCAAAACTGCGCGGTAAAAATATCGACTATTTGGCACTTGGGCATTACCACTCATACCTTGCTGATAAACTTGACCAAAGGGGTGTTTACGCATACAGCGGTTGTTTAGAAGGTCGCGGGTATGACGAAACGGGCGCAAAGGGTTTTGTTTTAATTGAAGTTTTAGATAAAATTTCTTATGAGTTTATCCCCTTTTCAAAAAGCAACGTAAGTTTAGTTTCGGTTGACGTTACTAACCTTAAAGACGCGTACTCTATCTACTTAAACGTAAAAACGGTTGCAAATTTCAACAAAAACGGAATATATAGGGTGGAACTTTACGGCGAACTTGACGCTAATATCGAAGATATTGAACGCGATATTGAAAAATATCTTGAAACGGAAGCGCAGTATATCGACGTTAAAGATTTAACGCGCAAAAAAATTGATATTTCAAGGTATGAAAACGACGCGTCCTTAAAAGGCGAATTCGTTCGCGCGGTGTATCAGTCTTTTGAACTTACAGACGAAGACAAAGCAAAGGTAATTTCCTACGGCTTAAAAGCGTTATCCGGCGAGGAGGTGGATTTATGAAACTTTTGACTTGCCACGTTGAAAATTTTGGAAAACTAAGTAAGGTTGATTATAATTTTAATAGTGAAATCACTTGTTTTTTAGAAGAAAACGGCGCGGGTAAAACTACGCTTGCATCTTTTATAAAAGCAATGTTTTACGGTCTTGAAAGTTATAAAATCAACTCTACCGACTTTTGTGACCGCCAGCACTTTTACCCCTTTAACGGCGGTAATTTCGGCGGAAATTTAACCTTTGAACTAAGCGGTAACGTTTATAAAATTGAAAGATTTTTCGGTGAAAAAAGTCAAACACAGGACACGCTTGTAGTTTATAAAAACGGTGACGTAACTTTGGAATTCGGCGCTGACGTAGGCAAGGCTGTTTTTGGAATTGATAAACAGTCCTTTGAGCGCACCGCTTTTATTAGTAGTGACGAAATCGAGATTAAATCAACGTCTTCAATAAATACGAAACTTAGCGGTTTTTTACAAGGTAACTGTAACGATTTGGACGTTGACGACGCCGTTTTAAGTTTAGAAAAGCTTTCAAAAGAAATTAAAAAAACGCGTGGTAGCGATAAAATATCCGCCGTTTTACAAGAAATTTCTATTCTTAACGAAAAAATTTCTAACACTGAGGCAATATCTTCCGCGCTTGAAAGCAAGTATCGTGCGCTTAGTGAGTATGAAGAAACTATCAATACTTTAACTAAAAAGTCGGCGATAATACAAAAGCAACAGCAAGCGCTTTCAGAGTGGGAGTATTACGAACGCGTTAAACTTCAAATTTTAGACGAAGAAAAACAAGTTAATTTAATAAAAGAAAGGTACGGCGGTTGTATTCCGCCCGAAGCGGAAGTTGATAGTTATAGTGAAAACGTAATACTACTACGCGAACTTACGACTAAGGCTGAAAGCGGTATGTCAAGCGAAGATACGACAAGGCTAAATCGCCTTGAAAACGCGTTTGTATCGGGCGTACCAACCTATGAAGAAATTCAAGAAGTTTCGGCTAAAATCAATAAACTTTCCAGTCTAAACGCCAAACTTAAAGTTGAAACGCAAAGTGAAAATTTGTTAGCAAACCAAAGTAGCGCAAGCGTTTTTGCTAATAATCCGCCCACTAAAACCAAGTTAGAAGAACTTGAAAACACCGCTATAAAGTATAAAGAAGTAAAGAAAGAATACGATAGTTTAGGCGGTTATTCAGTACAAAACTCTCCGTCAAAAAGCGGTGTAAAATACGGTATAATGGCTGTTTTTGCCTTGGTTTTAGCGGTATTTGGCGTAATAAATATTACTACAATTTTAGGTGTCGTGCTTACGGTGGCGGGTGGTTTAGCGCTTGTTTTAGCAGGGTTTTTATACCTTAGCGAAAAGGTTAGTAAGTCATCGCCCGAAAACCCTATTAAAGTTAAACTTCAACTTGAACTAAAATCACTTGAAGATACGATTAAATCAAATATTTTACCTTACGGCTATTTTTCAGGTAACGGCGTGCTTTATGACTACGCTACCTTCCTTGCCGATTTAGATAGGTTTACCCTCTTTACCGCCGAGCGAAAATTAAAGGCGGAAAGCGAGCGCGAACTTTCGGTTGAAATTGAAAATCTCAACTCAACACTTAAATCGTTTTTTGATAAATTCGGCTTTGTTGGGGATAATTATTTATCCAACCTTTCAAGGCTACAAAGTGGGATTGACGAACTTTCTTCACTTAGAAAACGCGCTGAAAATTTAACGCTTAACATTGAAAAAACCAAGCAAGAAATTAGCCTTATAAAAAGCAAAATTAACGAATTTTTGCAAAAATATAAAATTAACGGGCTAAGTCCTAATGAGGTTTTAGTTGACGTTAAGTCTTACGGCGGATTAGTTAAGTCAATTGATAAACTGAAAATTGCACTTCAAGAATATAAAAAAGAGAAAAACTTAACCGAAAAGCCCCAAGTTATTAGCGAAAGTTTAGACGACGTTAATAATTCCTTGCGCGGTTACCAACGCGATTATAGTGCGCTTAAACATCAAATTTTAGAAGACGAATACGCAGTAGATAGGCTTGACGGATATTATATTGATAAGCAAACTGCTGAAAACAATCTTAAAATTTATAAAGACAAATATAAACTTTTAACTTCGGCAATCACTTTCTTGCGCCTTGCCGAACAAAATCTTAAAGACAAGTACGTTAAACCCGTTAAAGACGAGTTTATTAAATACGCTAACTTGTTAGAAGAAGTTCTTGGCGAAAAGGTTACCATGACCAAGGATTTTGAAATCAGGTTTGAAAGGGCTGGTAAAGAAAGGATTGAAAAGCATTTAAGTTCGGGCATAAAAAGTATTTGCGCTTTCTGTTTTAGAATTGCAATGCTAAAAAATATGTATAAAGACGCAATGCCCTTTTTAGTTCTTGACGACCCGTTTGTAAACTTAGACGAAGAGCATATAGATAAAGTTAAAAGGGTGCTAAAAGAACTTTCCTTAAATATGCAAATTGTTTATTTTACTTGCCACTCGTCGAGAAAAATTTAACAAAAAAACCCCGATATAATCGGGGTTTTAATTAAGTGTATTACGAAACTCGGCTTAAACAAAGTCGAGTTTTCTTTTATCTGTGAAGAACGCTTGAAACAAATCGGCTTTTTTAGTATAATAAATTCACCGATAAATAAGAAATCGAGGGGTATTGTATGAAAAAAACATTTATATGTAGTTTATGTCATAACGGCATATTAGGTGGTGCTTTGTATCTTGACGAAAATTCGGTTACCTATAAAACGAATAAACTTACAGTGGATAAAGCGTACAGAAATCTTGTTTTACCGCATAATGAAGTAGCAGAACTTACGTGGAAATGGATTATTTTACCGATAGCGACGTTTCATATGAAGAACGGGCAAAAATATAAAATTCTTATTTTTAACAAACGTCGCTTTGAAAAACGTTATCAAGAGTATCGTGCATAATAACAAATAAATTTCAATTTATTAAAAATAAAGGATAGCAAAAAATTTGCTATCCTTTTTTAATTATTTTTCGTAAACTTCGCGTGATAAAATTCTAATATCAGGTAAAGTTCTATAATCTTCATTATAGTCAAGCCCGTAGCCGACGACAAACTCGTCTGGAATTTTGAAACCGCAGTAATCAACTTGGACTTCTTTTATGCGTCTATCGGGCTTATCAAGCAACGTGCAAATTTTTACAGACTTCGGGTTTCTTGAAAGCAAAAGGTCTTTAAGTAAAAATAGGGTATTGCCTGAGTCAATTATGTCTTCAACGATGATAACGTGCTTGTCCTTAATGTCAATAGATAAGTCCTTTTTAATATTCAATGTGCCTGACGAGGTTGAGCCAGAACCGTAACTTGAAACGACCATAAAATCAATTTGAGCAGGTGTTTCAACGTTCCTTAAAAGGTCTGCCGTAAAGAAAACGCTACCTTTTAAGATGCACACGAAAAGTGGATTAAGCCCGTCGTAATCAGCGCTTATTTGCTTAGAAATTTCTTTAACTTTTTTTTCGATATCTTCTTTGGATATCAAAACCTTATCAAATTCTTTCATAAAATTCTCCTAAGTAAACAAAAAGACCGAATGAACTCGGTCTTAACGTTTTAGGCTCTTTCTACTTTTTTGCTTTTAAGACAACGTGCGCAAACGTATTCAGAACTAACAACACCGTCATTTACTACTCTAACTTTCTGCACGTTAGCGTTATATAAACGAGGAGTTTTACGGTTACTGTGGCTTACTTTGTTGCCGGATAATTTACCTTTACCGCAAACGCTACATACTTTTGACATAACTACACCTCCGAAAACTGGACCAAAATTATTTTTAGCATATATACTTTATCATTATTCGCCAAAAAAAGCAACAATTTTAACCGTAATAAATTAAGATTTTTTTAATATTTATAAAAAATGAGTAAAAGTTTCTTTTTTTGTTGCAAAAATTAAGATATTATTGTAAAATAAATATATATTGTTAAAGGAGGGAGTTATGGCAGTTAAAACAAGTAACGCATATGGCAATATTTCTATATCCGACCAAGCGATTGCAAAAGTAACTTCGCACGCCACGTTGGATTGTTACGGTATAGTTGAACTCGTTTCACGCCGTTTTACCGATTCTCTCTTTGAACTTTTTGGTAAAAGTACGGGTGCAAAAGGCGTTAAAGTAGTAACGAGTGGCGACCGTATTTTTATTGACGTTTACGTGATTATTAAGTTTGGTGTATCTATATCCGCGGTGGCTGACTCGCTTAAAGAAACAATTAAATATAACGTTGAAAAGTCAACCGGTATGATTGTAGGCACTGTTAACGTATATATAACAGGCGTAAAACTTTAATTTTTAGGAGTTTTATTAAATGAAAAGTATTAACGGCGTTACGCTATCTAAAATGATAACTAACGCGTCTAAATTATTAGATATAAATAAGGATAAGATTGACGCGCTCAACGTATTCCCCGTTCCAGACGGAGATACGGGTACGAATATGTCGCTCACGGTTAAATCGGCAGTAAAGGAATTAAAAGCAGTAAAATCTAATTCCGTTCAAGAAGTTTGCGAGGCTGTTACCCGTGGTGCACTTAGAGGCGCAAGAGGTAATTCGGGCGTTATCACTTCACAAGTGTTTAGGGGTATTTGTTCAACCCTTTCAAAATCTCAACAGGAAATTGACGTTAAGGTTTTCGTAAAGGCAATGAAAAATGCAACTGAAATTGCCTACGGCGCAGTAAGTAAACCCAAAGAAGGCACTATGCTTACCGTTTGCCGTATGATGAGTGAAGAGGCGGTTTCGTCAAAAGCAAAAACTTTTGAAGACTTGTTTGTTGACGTTATTAAAAAAGGCGAAGAGGCGCTTGAACTCACGCCTGAACTTCTTCCCGTTCTTAAAAAAGCCGGCGTTGTTGACAGCGGTGGTATGGGCTTACTTACAATTTTCAAGGGTATGCAAAAAGCAATTCTTGGCGAAGAAATTGAAGGTAGCGTAGAAGAAGTTGCCGAAGTTAAAGAAGAAACTGCCGTTGAACACGCAGATATTATGAATTTAGGCGTTATTGAATTTGGCTACTGTACCGAATTTTTCATAACGAACATTAAAAAGAAGACCACTTTGGCAGCGATTGACAAACTTAGAGAGTATCTTATGACGATAGGCGATAGCGTTATCGTTGTTGGCGACCTTGAATTCGTTAAAGTTCACGTTCATACCAACCACCCCGGCAGAGCGCTTTCACACGCGTTAGAACTCGGTGAGATTGATAAGGTTAAAATCGAAAATATGCTCGAACAAAACCGTGAACTTCTTAAAAAATATCAAGCCGAAAAGAAAGAAATGGGTATGTTGTCTATCTGTTCGGGTAAAGGCTTTGAAACTATTTTCAAAGATATTGCGGTAGATAGGGTAATTGAAGGCGGTCAAACTATGAACCCGTCGGCAAGCGATATCGCCGATGCTATTTGTCGCATCAATGCAGACAACGTGTTTATCTTCCCTAACAATAAAAACATAATATTAGCGGCTGAACAGTCAAAACAACTCGTTGAAGGTAAAAGTATTCACGTTATACCTACTAAAAATATTCCGCAAGGCATTTTAGCAGCGCTTTCGTTTAATCCCGAAGAATCTCCGTCGGTTAACAAGATAAATATGCTCCACGCGATAGACAACGTGGTTGCAGGTCAAGTAACTTACGCCGTTAGGAATACAAAGGTTGATGGGTTTAATCTATCAAAGGGCGATATTATCGGTCTTAACGACAAAAAAATTCTTGCAAAATCAAACAATATCGGCGATTGTACGGTAGATTTAATTGAAAAATTAGTAAATGACTCGCACTCGGTTGCAAATTTATACTTCGGTGCGGATATTAAGGAAGAAGACGCGGAAGTTATCTGCGATAAAGTACGCGAAAAATTCCCACAACTTGACGTTGAACTTTTCTTCGGTGGTCAAGCGGTATATTATTTCGTAGTTTCACTCGAATAAGGAGAAAGAGAAACCAAGAGTTTTGGTTTCTCTTTATTTTATATGAACTTAAAAAACGTCCCTTACGTTTCGGATAAACGTATTAAAGACCTTAAACAACTTTCAATAAATTCGGCGGAAGAACTAATTAAGCACTTTCCCCGAAACTATCTTGATTTAACGCACGTTACCCCGCTTAAAGACGCGTACAATAACGACTTCGTTTTAACGGTAGCGCGCGTAGAGATAGAACCCCGCGTTCAACTTGGTACGCGGGTAAAATACGTTAAGGCATACTGTTCGCAAGGGGCGGACACTTTTGGGGTGGTTTGGTTTAATCAACCCTACGTGGTTAACAAACTTAAAAGTGGTGAAGAATACCTTTTTTACGGGCGCGTTTCTATAAAGTACGGCACAGTTTCTATGACAAACCCCGTCTTTGAGCCTGTTGATAAAAACTACCGCTTAAAAGGGCTTATGCCCGTTTACACGGTTAAGGGCAACCTTACTCAAAGCGGTATGAAACAAATATGCTTAAACGCCGTAAACGCGCTAAACGTAACTTCGTCAATCCCACAAAACTTAGTTGAAAAGTATGAGTTAACAAGCCTTAAATGGGCGTATTATAACGTTCATAGTCCTAAAAACGAAAAGGAATTACAATTAGCGTCTAACCGAATTGCCCTTGAAGAATATTTCAAACTTATATCGGCGTTTAAGATAATTAAAGGTGATAAAAAACAAATTAAATCACGAAAATATACGGTAAATGCGGAAAAAATTAAAAAGTTTACCGAGCGTTTTCCCTTTGAGTTTACCTTGGGGCAAAAGCAAGCCGTTAACGAAATTTATAAAGACGTAACGTCCCCTTACGTTATGAATAGGCTACTTCAAGGTGACGTTG
>JAZLBK010000090.1:0-11547 GCA_045613665.1 Christensenellaceae bacterium
AAACTCGACTCGAACTACGTTCGGGCGTTAGCACGCCGCAACCCTTTTGCCCTTTGGACATTTCCCCTAACAGGGGAATCCCTCGTTTCCCGCTCCACTCAAAATGCTTGCTCACGCAAGCATTTTTTTCGTTATATAATAAATTTTACTGGTTTTCTTGACAAATAACTATAATAAGTGATAGAATAGATAAACATTGTCATAATATTAAATATTAAATTTATACAAGAGAAGGAGTTGGTAATTTATGGGTAGTGACAGTATACCCTTATGGATTTTATTTTTTGTATGTGTAATAGGTGGCGCTTATTTCGCCGCGGTAGAAAGTTCGTTTTCAGCAGTTAACAAAATTAAAATTAAAACGCTTGCTGATGACGGTAACAAACGCGCGAAAGGTGTTTTAAGCGTTATAAATAATTTTGAAAAGGCGCTAATTACTTTGCTTTTTGGTAACAACGTTACCAAGATTGCAGGTGCGGCGGTTTTCACCATTATTGCAACCGGCATTTTCAAAGACGGTTTAGGTATGACGGAGAGTTTTTTAGATTCGTTTGCCTTTTCTATGATTTGTTCGGTTTTAAGCACGGTGATAATTTTCCTTTTCAGTGAAATGATTCCTAAAAGTTTTGCAAACGACAGAAGCGAATCGGTTTCACTTTTCTTCCAAGGTTCATTGCGCTTTTTAATGAAAGTTTTATATCCCGTTTCCGCTGTTTTCAGCCTTATTTCAACGGGTGCTAATAAATTATTTTCTAAAAAAGAAATCGAGCCGTCTATCACGGAAGACGAACTTACCGAAATTATTGAAACGGCAGAAGAAGAAGGCGTGTTTGACGAAGAGCAAGGCGATATGTTAAAGTCCGCCCTTGAATTTAATAAAACCACCGTTGATGAAATTATGACTATGGAAAAGGACATTGATTTTATCAGCCTTAACGATTCTACCGAACAAATTTTACAGGCGATAAAAGAAACTAACTTTTCTCGCTTACCGGTTAAGTCGGCTAACGGGCGCGTAATAGGTATTTTGAGAATTAGAACCTATCTTGCCGAACATAGCCGTAACCCAAAAGTTCCCTTATTTTCGGTAATAACTCGTCCGTATTTTATAAGTGAAGACGCTAAAATTGACGACCTTTTGACTGAAATGCGTCAAAAGAAAATTCAAATGGCAATCGTTCAAGATAATAATAAGAAAGTGGTTGGGCTGGTTACCGTTGAAGACGTTTTAGAAGAATTAGTTGGCGAAATTTTTGACGAAGAAGATGAAGTTGACCAAAATTTCCAAACTCTTGGCGGTAACAAATATATGGTTAACACCAGAGTTTTAATGGCGACCGCTTATGAAAAGATGGGGCTGGGCAGTGCGCCTAAAACCTTCGTTTCAAAGCCTGTTCTTTCTTTTATTCTTGAAACTTTGGGGCGGATTCCCGAAGAGGACGAATCTTTCGTTTTTGAAAATCTCGAATTTACGGCAAAAACCGTTACCGACGGTAAACTTTGCGAAGTGATTATTCACGTTCTTGACGAAGATGATTTGCTCGAACTCCAAAACTCTAACAAAGAAAAGGAGGACGCGTGATGGCTTTCCAAGAACATTTTGCTCATATGTGGTGGGCTTACTTAGTAATTATTGTAATGATACTTTTATCGGCTTATTTTTCCGCGTCTGAAATTGCTTTTAACTCGGCAAACAAAATGCGTTTGAGAAAGGCTAGTGAAAACGGCTCTAAAACGGCAAGTATCGCTTATAATATCGTGGAAAAATTCCACGTTGCACTCTGTGCAATTTTAATAGGTAACAACCTTGCAAACATTGCAATTTCAACTTGCAGTACGCTTATCGTTATGAATTTGTTTACTGAAAACGTTGGTCTTGCAACTGTATTAGCAACTATTTTAGTAACCGTTGTAATTTTAATTTTTGGCGAAATCGTGCCTAAGGTTTTAGCAAAAAGTAACGCCGACAAAGTCGTTTACTTTATAGCAATTCCCACTAAAATTTTAACGATAATTTTATCTCCGCTCGTCTTTGTGGTTATGGTGCTTATATCACTTCTTAGAAAACTTTGGGGTAGTGACCATAAGGAAGACGACCCTACCGTTACCGAAGAAGAATTAGTTTCTATTATCGACACGGTTGAAGAAGAAGGCGTTATTGATGAAGACCAAGGCGACCTTTTGCAGTCTACTATCGATTTTGGCGATACCACTATCGAAGAGATTATGACTCCGCGTATAGACGTTACGGCTATCGATATTGACGACGAAGAAGAGATGAGGGAAATTTTATCTGACGCAACGCAATTTTCGCGTATGCCCGTTTATGAAGACAGTATAGATAACGTTATCGGCGTTTTATCGCTTACAAGATATCACAAGGCTAAACTTGATAGTGACAATCCTGATATCCGTTCAATTTTATTAAAGCCTTGCAAGTTCCATAAAACAATGAAATTACCCGTAGCGCTTAACAAACTTCGCGAAGCGAAAACGCACTTAGCAATCGTTATTGACGAGTTTGGCGGTACGCTTGGTATAGTTTGTATGGAAGACATTTTAGAAGAACTCGTTGGTGAAATTTGGGACGATACCGACGTTATCGTTAACGACTGTATCGCAACGGGCGAAAACACCTACGAAGTTAACGGCGCAATGAATTTTGAAGACTTCTTTGAAGAAATTGAGTTTTCTATCCCCGAAGACTTTGAGTGTCAATACACGACTATGGGTGGTTGGGCTATTGAAATGCTTGAAGCAGACCCGCACGTTGGCGACAGTTTTAGATACGAAAACTTATACGTTATAGTTGCTGAAATGGACGAAGAACGTGTAACCAAACTTACCGTTTTAGTTGAGAAAAAAGACGTTCAAGAAGACGAAGAAGAATAATTTTCGTTTATAATTTAACAAAAAAATTCCGTCGCAAATGCGACGGTTTTTTTATATAAAATTTATTCCACTTAAAAAATGCTATTGAAAGTAAAAATAAACTTGTTTATTTTAGGTAATTGTGATACAATGTTTTTATGGACAATTCTTATCTTTCTAAACTTAATAAAGCGCAAATACTTCCCGTAACAGATACCGAAGGTGCGGTTTTAGTAATTGCCGGTGCTGGTAGCGGTAAAACTCGCGTTTTAACCAGCCGTATTGCTTACTTAATTTCTAATAAAGGGGTGCACCCGTCAAACATATTAGCAATTACCTTTACCAACAAAGCGGCTGACGAAATGAAATATCGCTTGGAAAATATGATAGGCGATATAGGTGGTATGTGGGTTTCTACCATACACTCAATGTGCGTTAAAATACTTAGAAGTTCAATAGCCTATCTCGGCTTTAATAAAAACTTTTCAATCTATACCGAAGACGATAAAGAAAGGGTATTAAAGCGCATAATACAAAGTAAGGAATTAGAGCCTGAAAAGTATCTTAAAATTTGTAAAACGCATATATCTAACGCCAAAAATAGCGACCTTTCTCCAAGAGAGTATCGTGACGAAAATATCAATATGAAAAATATAGGTATCGTGTACGACGTTTTCGTTGAGTACGAAAAGGAATTAAAAAACGCCAACGCCTTAGATTTTGACGATTTACTTATAAAAACCTTGCATCTTTTTGAAGAGCATAGCGACGTTATAAGTTACTACGCTGAAAAATTCCGTTACGTTCATATCGACGAGTTTCAAGATACTAATACCGTTCAGTATAAAATTGCTAAAATGCTATCGTCTTTTCACGGCAACATCTTTGCCGTTGGTGACGACGACCAGTCCATATACGGCTGGCGTGGTGCAAAAGTTGCTAACATTTTGGGTTTTGAAAGAGATTTTAAGGGTGCAAAAGTATATAAACTTGAACAAAACTACCGTTCGACTAAAAATATACTAAATTTAGCAAACTTAATTATAAAGAACAACAGCACCAGAAAAAATAAGGTATTGTGGACGGAAAATTCAAGCGGTCAAAAGCCCGAATACTATACCGCGTACGACGAAAGCCGTGAGGCAGAATACGTTGCAACCAAGATAAAATCGCTTATTGCAAGCGGAAAAAAGGCGTCGGACTTTGCCGTTTTGATGCGCGTTAACGCACTTTCGCGTTCTTTTGAACAAGAGTTTCTTAAATACAATATTCCGTATAAAGTGTTTGGTGGTTTTAAGTTCTTTGACCGCAAGGAAATTAAGGATTTAACCGCGTATCTTCGCTTAGCGACTAATCCGCTTGACAACGAGGCGCTACTTAGAATAATCAACGTTCCAAGGCGCGGTATAGGTGATAAAACGGTTGAAGTTCTTACTAAAACCGCAAACGATTTAGGCTTATCCGTTTATGAAACGGTGTTAGACGTTCAAAGTTTACCGCTTAGCCCGTCGTCAAAACAAAGATTGACCGATTTTAAGAACGTTATATATGGCCTTATGCTTGATGCCGGCGAACTTTCCGTGCCCGACTTTATTAAAAAGGTGATAGACAAAACTGGGTTTTTATCTCAATTTGAAGAAAACACCGAAGAAAACCAAAGTAAAAAACTCAACGTTTACGAACTTGTAAACTCGGCTATCGAGTTCACTAAAATAAACCAAGGCGCAACGCTTAGCGACTATCTTGGCTCAATCACTTTAAGTTCCGACCTTGACGATTTTGACGGAAGTAATTTCGTTAGCGTGGCAACCGTTCACTCGGTTAAAGGCTTAGAGTTCGATACCGTTTTTATCGTTGGAATGGACGAAACTATTTTCCCCATTTCTCGCGCGAGCGAAAGCGTTGAAGAGTTTGAAGAAGAGCGCAGGCTTATGTACGTTGCAATTACGAGAGCAAAGCGCGAACTGTATATTACAAGAGCCAAAAGCAGATTTTTATACGGTAGGCGCAGTATGACTATGGAAAGTTGTTTCGTAAAAGAAATACAGCCTTTACTTTACGTTAAATCAAGCGGGTACGACTATCAAAATAGAGAATACCCCTATCAAAGCCAAGGTGCAAGTTACGGCGGATATTCAAGGCGCAACGAGATAGGCGACGAGTTTGGATATTATGCCGACGAGCGTTCGTCAACCTTAAATAGCAAAACTAAAAGTTTTTCAACCGGCTATAACCTATACGGCACGGCTAAAAAACAAGATAGCGTGCAGGGTGGCGGTCAGTATAAAACGGGCGTAAAGGTAGTACATAAAAAATTTGGTAACGGCACCGTTATTGCCGTTAAAGACGGGGGAAAGGTAATCGACGTAGCCTTTTCGGGCGTGGGCATTAAATCGCTTGCGGTAGAATACGCCCCCATAGAGATTGTAAAATGATAAACGAAATTAAAATTTTAGTTGAAAAACTGAACAAGTACGCATACGAGTATTACGTTTTAGATAATCCTACGGTGGCTGACGGCGAATACGATAAACTTTACGATAAACTCGTTGCACTTGAAAAACAAACGGGAATTATTCTTGACAATTCGCCCACTAAAAGAGTGGGTGGCGAGCCTATTACCGCCTTTTCTAAATACAAGCACGTAAACAAACTTTATAGTCTTGATAAAGGCGTTACGATAGGCGAAGTTCAATCGTTTATTTCAAGAGTTGAAAAGTTGACGGGTAAAAGCCCCGACTATACCGTTGAGTTTAAGTACGACGGTTTAACCATTTGCCTAACCTACGAAGGCGGAAAGTTTATAAGGGCAACTACGCGTGGCAACGGCGTTGAAGGGGAAGACGTAACGAGGCAAGTTTTAACCATTAAAACTTTTCCTTTAACCATTGACTACAAGGGCGTATTAGAAGTTCAAGGCGAGGCGGTTATTAAACTTTCAACCCTTAAAAAATATAACGAAACGGCTGACGAACCGCTTAAAAACGCAAGGAACGCGGTAGCCGGTGCAATACGAAATTTAGACCCCAAAGAAACTGAAAAAAGAAAGCCCGAAATCCTTTTTTACAACGTTAACTACGCAAGCGATTTAGAGTTCAAAACTCAAACCGAGCACTTTGATTTTCTTTCTAAAAACGGGTTTAAGGTTTTTGATTTTTTCCAGGTTGTATCCACTGCGGAAGACATTGAAAAAACACTCAAAATTATTGAAGAAAAGCGCAAAAGTATCGATTATTTAACCGACGGCGCAGTAATAAAAGTGAACGACGTTTCCCTTCGTGACGAACTTGGTTTTACCGAAAAATTTCCACGCTGGGCGCTTGCTTATAAGTTCGAGGCGGAAGAAATTACAACCACCGTCTTAGACGTTGTTTGGCAGGTAGGCAGAACGGGTAAACTTACCCCCTTAGGCTTAGTTGAGCCGGTTGAACTCGGTGGCGCAACGGTAAAAAAAGCAACGCTTAATAACTACGGCGACCTAATTCGAAAAAAAGTAAAAATAGGTTCAAGAGTTTTAATTAGAAGAAGTAACGACGTAATACCTGAAATTCTTGGAGCAACCGAATATCCAGACGGGTGCGTGGAAGTTGAAAAGCCTACCGTTTGCCCCTATTGTAATCAACCGCTTGTAGAAGACGGTGCTAATATCTTCTGCGTAAATTCTAACTGCAAGCCAAGGGTGGTGGGTGCGCTTACCCATTTTGCCACCAAAGACGCTATGAATATTGAAGGTTTTTCCGAGATGACGGCTGGTTTATTATTCGATAACTTCGGCGTAAAAAACTTTTCAAGCCTTTATAGTCTTAATGAAGAAAGTCTTTTACTTCTCGATGGGTTTAAGGACAAAAAAACCAAGAACCTTTTAACCGCGATAGAAAATTCTAAAAACACCACTTTGCCGTCGTTTATCTACGCGCTTGGAATTGACGGTGTAGGCAAAAAAACCGCAAAGGATTTAGTTAAGGCTTTCAAGAGTTTAGAGGGGATAAAATCCGCGTCGTTACTTGAACTGTCAAGCGTTAAAGACGTTGGCGACGTAACCGCCCTTTCAGTGTACGAATATTTTTCAAATGAAGAAAATTTAGTAGAGATTGATAACCTTATAAAAGCGGGCGTTACCTTTACCGAAGAAGAAAAAGCGGTAGGCGATAAATTAAGTGGTGAAAAGTTCGTTTTAACGGGAACTTTACCCACCTTAAAACGCGCTGAGGCAAGTAAGATTATAGAGAGTTTAGGCGGTGAAGTTATGTCGTCGGTATCAAAACTTACCACTATAGTTTTAGCGGGGGACGACGCCGGCAGTAAACTTGAAAAAGCCAAAAAACTCGGCATAAAAATAATTGACGAAAACGAGTTCAAAAATCTTATAAATACTTGAATTTTACTTAAAAGTATGTTATAATCATACGTATGAAAAGTATGACGGGATATGGAAAGGCTGAATACCAAAACGACAAGGTAACCCTTTCCGTAGAAATTAAAACGGTAAACAATAGATTTTTAGATATTTCCTATAAATATCCAAGAAGTTTTACTCCATTGCAAGAGAGTATGCGTACGGCAATACAAAAACACCTTTCACGCGGAAAGGTTGACTTGTACGTTAATTACAAAAGGTCGTTAAACGGGCAAGGCGCTATTTCTTTTGACGAAAGTTTGGCAAGTTCCTACGTTGAAGTTGCAAAAGCCTTAAAAAAACGCTTTACTCATCTTAAAAATGATTTTACTATAACTTCGCTTATGAAAACGGCTGACGTTATTAAGGTAGAGCAAGAAGAAATTGACGTAGAGTATTTAAGCCCTATTTTGCTTGAAACTATTGAAAAGGCGTGTGAAAACTTAAACGTTATGCGTGAGTTTGAAGGCAATAAACTCAAAGCGGATATGCTTTCAAGGATTGACGTTATTGAAAGCACGGTAGCGGTAATTAAAAAGCGCGCGCCACTCGTTCAAGAAGATTATCGTAAAAGGCTATACGAGAAAATGCAAACTCTTCTTGACGGGCAGAATTTCGACGAAAGTAGAGTTTTACAAGAAGTTGCAATCTTTTCGGATAAGTGCAGTATTGACGAAGAACTTACAAGGCTTAACTCTCACGTTTCGCAGTTTAGAAAGATTTGTGAAAGCGTAGGCGAAGTTGGTAAGAAACTTGACTTTTTAGTTCAAGAGTTTAACCGTGAATCAAACACCGTTTGCAGTAAGGCTAACGACATTGAAGTTACTGACAACGCGTTGAAATTAAAGTGCGAGATTGAAAAAATTCGCGAGCAAATACAAAATATCGAATAAGGAGAATACATAAATGATTAACGAACCACCTATTGACGTATTGACCGATAACATAGGCGATAAATAGAAAGGCTCGAAATACGTTTTATGCGTTGTAGCCGCTAAACGCGCAAGGCAACTTATAGACGTAACTAAAAGTCAAAACAGCACCGCGGTTTTAGAAGATAAAAAACCGCTTACTGCCGCAGCGTACGAAATTTATAACGGCAAGATAACCGCAGTTAACGGTTAAAATTAACCTATCGGCAGTATTTTTTTACTGCCGATTATTTGTTTTAAGGGTAGTTATGATAGCAAGGGTAATAGTGGATATAGCCACTTCCGAACTCGATAAAATTTTCGATTACAAAATCGGGGGTACAGGTGCCGTAAAGGGAAGTAGAGTAATAGTTCCTTTCGGCAAATTCAAGACCGAAGGTTTTGTTATTTCGACTGCCGAAAAATCAAACTTCCCAGAAGACAAACTAAAATCAATTATTCGCGTTGTTGACGAAGTGCCCGCGCTCACAAGCGAAAACTTAGCGCTTGCGGAAAGTATTCGTAGCGCGTATCACGTGTCGATGGCGTCGGTGCTTAGGCTGTTTTTGCCGGCGGAAATGCGAAAGGGCAAAGTAAGAAAAAAAACCGCCAACTACGCTACGCTAATTGATAAAGACGTAAATGAAATTTTATCTTCTCTTAAAAAAGGGGCGGATAAGCAAAGGGCGGTTATAGAATATTTAAGTAAAAACGGCAAAACTAAGTGTTCGTTACTTAACGAAACGTTTTCTCCGTCATCAGTAACCGCGCTTAAAAATAAAGGCGTTATTAAAATTAGCGAAGAGCAAATAGTAAGAACGCCGTATAAGAGTTTATCGTATACTGAAAAACGCGTAACGCTTAACGAAGAACAAGAAAACGCCGTTAAAATATGTAACGAAAGTCAAAAACCCACTCTTATTAAAGGCGTAACGGGTAGCGGTAAAACGGAAGTATATCTAAGGCTTATAGACGGGGTTATTAGTAGCGGTAAAACTGCTATAATGTTAGTTCCCGAAATTTCACTTACACCGCAAACTTTTTCAAGGCTACGCGCAAGGTTTGGCGACAAGTGCGCCATACTTCATAGCGGACTATCCGCCGGAGAGAAGTTTGACGAGTGGTGGAGATTAAGAAGTAAAGAGGCGGTTATTGCAATCGGCGCGCGCAGTGCTATATTTGCACCGCTTGAAAACCTTGGTTTAATAATTATCGACGAAGAGCACGACCAAAGTTACGAAAGCGAAACGACTCCGCGCTACGTTACTGACGAAGTTGCCTTACTTCGCGCAAAATTATCGGGCGCAAAGTTGGTTTTAGGTAGCGCAACGCCTAAAATTGAAAGTTATAAAAAGGCGATTGACGGGGAGTATTCTCTTGCGGAAATGAAAGGGCGCGTAAACGGTAAGCCCATGCCCGAAATGATAATAGCGGACATGCGTGACGAAGTTCGGCACGGCAACGTATCCCCATTTTCAGTAGCGTTAAAGCAAGAACTTAAAAACACCCTTGAAAAAGGCAATCAAGCAATAATTTTCCTTAACCGTAGGGGGTATTCGCAAAAGGTAATTTGTCGAGAATGCGGTTACGTTGCAAAGTGCTTAAATTGTGACGTTTCCTTGCACTATCATAGGGCGGAAGATTTATTAAAATGTCATTTTTGCGGTTCGCAGTATCATATGTTAACTGCATGTCCAGAGTGTGGTTCGGTTTCAATAAATTACAGCGGTACGGGAACTCAAAAGGTAGTTGAAGAAATTCAAAACCTATTCCCAACGGCAAAAATTTTAAGAATGGACAACGACACCACTCAAACCAAAGAAAGCCACTTTAATATCTTAAAAGACTTTGGCGAAAAAAAGGCGGATATTTTAGTTGGTACGCAAATGATAGCAAAGGGGCATGACTTTCCGTCGGTTACCTTAGTTGGTATTTTAGACGCGGATATGAGTTTATATTTTTCCGACTATCGTTCGGGAGAAAGAACTTTTCAACTAATTACCCAAGTTGCAGGGCGTAGCGGAAGGGCTGACGATAAGGGAAAGGTCGTTTTACAAACGTACAGTCCGCAAAACCCCGTATTATTAACCGCAACAAGTTACGATTACGAACGCTTTTATAAACGTGAAATTGCTATAAGGCAAGCGTCCTATTTTCCACCTTTTGCTGAAATTTTAAGAATTATGGTAGAAAGCGAAGAAGAAGATATAGCAATTTCCACCTTAAAAACGGTTTACGAAAGCACGAGGGAAATATTTTTAAGGTTTAGGGCTGACTTTATCTATTTTGATAAAATGAAGAGCCCTGTAAAGCGAATAAAAAACAAATATCGCTATCAAATTTTAGCAAGAATAAAATCAAATCACAAAGAGATAAAAGACGAGTTTTATAAAATAGCAAACCAAAACACCACCAAAAAAGCACTTTGCTATTTAGAGATAAATCCGTCAAGTATGAGTTAGGTGAATTATGGCTATAAGACAAATAGTTAAACTTGGAGATGAAGTATTAAGAAAAAAATCCTTCGAAGTAACTGATTTCGGTGCAAAAACCCATCAACTTCTCGACGATATGTACGATACGCTCGTTAAGGCTGACGGTGCGGGGCTTGCCGCCGTTCAAGTAGGCGTTCTAAGGCGAATTTTTATAGTTATGTCGGGCGAGAGTGTAAAAGACGGTGTTATTGAGTTTATAAACCCAGAAATTATTTCTCAAAGCGGAGAGCAAGACGGTACGGAAGGCTGTTTATCGGTTGCTAATAAGTGGGGTGAAGTTAAACGCCCGTATAAACTCACTATTAAGTTTCAAGACAGATACGGCAAAACTCAAAAATTAAAAGCCGAAGGCTTTATGGCGCGCGCGATATGTCACGAGAACGACCATTTAGACGGAATAGTTTATATCGACAAAGCGCGCAATATTAGGGAAAAACAATGAAAATAATTTATCTTGGCACGCCCGATTTTGCGGTTGAACCGCTTAAAAGCATACACAACTCAAATCATCAAATATTAGCGGTAGTTACCCAGCCCGACAAACCGTTTGGAAGAAAGGCGGTAATAACTCCGTGCGCCGTTAAAACAACCGCGCAAAATTTAGGGCTTAAAACTTTAAGTTACGATAAAATTAGGCTTGAAGGCGTTAAAGACCTTAAAAATCTCAACCCCGATATTATGGTTACTTGCGCGTTTGGGCAAATTCTTTCAAAGGAAATTTTAGATATTCCTAAATACGGCGTTATAAATATACACGCGTCGTTACTACCTAAATATCGTGGCTCTGCGCCCATACAATATTCCATAATTAACGGCGATAAAACTACCGGCGTTACCATTATGCAAACTGACGTTGGCGTTGACACGGGTGATA
>JAZLBK010000091.1:0-1887 GCA_045613665.1 Christensenellaceae bacterium
TTGACGTTGATATGTGCAACCTTCACGCAGGTGGTACTATAAATATGATGAAAGCGGCAATTGAAGGCTTAACTCGTCCCGACGGCACAAGACCTATGCTTATCGCAGTGACGCAATTGACATCAACCGACCAAGAAAGCATGGAAAAGGATTTGCTTATAAATAAACCTATCGACGAAGTAGTTCTTCATTACGCTAAAAACGCAATGTTGTCGGGGCTTGACGGCGTGGTATGTTCGCCACTTGAAGCAGGTAAAGTTCATAGCGTATGCGGTGAAGAATTTTTAACAATCACGCCAGGCGTTAGATTTGCCGATGGCGAAGTTGGTGACCAAAAGAGAGTTACTACCCCACTTAAAGCAAGGGAACTTGGCTCTGACTACATTGTTGTTGGTAGACCTATTACCGCTGCTAGCGACCCCGTTTCTGCATATAAAAGGTGTGTAAAAGAATTTTTAGGAGAATAAAATGAAAGTTGCCGTTTTACAGCCAAGTTATTCTATGAACTTTGCCGATAGCGACAATCGTTTTGACGGTCTTATTCAATTACTTGATAAATGCGATAGTTCTTTGGACTTAATAGTTCTACCTGAACATAGCGAAATTATGACTGCCGTTTCTAATAAGCAAGAATACCTTGAAAGTATTACAAATCATCACGATATTTTAATTAAAAAGGTTAAAAGTACGGCTATAAGGTGCAATGCAAACGTTTTTGTAAACTCTATTTTACTTACGGATACGGGTTATAGAAATACGACCATAGTTTTTGATAGAAAGGGAAATATCGTAGGTAAATATTACAAGGCTCACCCTGCGCCATCTGAATTTAAGAGTGTAAAGCAAGGGGGTATGGGTATTGACGTTGAATATTCTAAACAATTTAACGAGCCTTACGTTTTAACTCACGAAGGTATTAGGTTTGCCTTTTTAACTTGCTACGATTTTTACTTTTACGAAGCCTTTGCTAGAATTGCAAGAGAAAACGTTGACGTTATTATAGGTTGTTCTATGCAACGAACAGACTCTCACGAAACACTTGAAACAATAGGCAAGTTTTTAAGTTATAACACTAATTCTTATTTAGTTAGGGCATCGGTATCATTAGGCGAAGAAAGTAAAATTTGCGGTAGCAGTATGGTTGTATCGCCAAAGGGCGAAATGCTTGTTAATATGAAAAGCCAAGTTGGTATTGCTACTTGCGAAATTGACGTAACTCAAAAACACTATAAACAAGCGGGGTTTAGGGGTAAACTAAAAGCCCATTACGATTATATTGAAGAAGGTAGAAGACCTTGGAATTATCGCCCGGGTGGAAGCGCAATTTGTCTTCCTGATTGTTTTATGGGTTATCCAAGAATTTCAGCTAAATACGGCATAACTACTAACCTACCTAAAAATAGTATGCTTTCTTTTGCAAGTGCTATTAGTCTTGATGCAAGCGAAATTGCTTTTACCGTTTACCCAACGAGTGATAAAGAGTTAGTTTCAACGGCTTCTAGCAAATTACAAGATATTTCAAACGGCGAAGGATTAGTTTATCAAACTAGTTTAGATAATTTAGAAAAATTAGATTTCGGCTTTATATATAGCGAAAATTTTGCAGGGCTAAAAATAGTAAAACTTGCTGATATTTTCAAAAAGTTTTCTTGCCACGCTATAATGAATATTTTCTTTGACGACCAAATTATAGATTTATACGACACGGAAATTTTACAAAAAATAGTATCTCTTATAAAGAAATACGATTTAGAAAAATACGTTTATTTTACAACTTCTAGTAAAAAACTTATTAAAACTCTTTTAAGCGTATATCCAACTTGTAATATTTGCTTAAAGGCTAATGAAGATAGTTCTAGCGAAATTGTAAGTACTATAAAGGAATTA
>JAZLBK010000092.1:0-2026 GCA_045613665.1 Christensenellaceae bacterium
ATTCAAATTTTATTGAGATTTTTAAGTGAAAATCGTTAAAATTTTGCAAATTTTTTATTATAATTATAAAATTATATAAAAACTCTTGAAAAACAAGCAAAAAAGTGTTACACTTTATTTGTATAAAATCAAAACGGAAGGTTAAAAATGCCAGATAAATTAAAAAACGTTTCATTAGATAATGAACCTAAAAACGATATCGTTTCTTCAGAAACATTTAGCGATGCTTTTGACGGCGAAGTAGAAAATGAAACGACTAACAATAAAATAAATGACGAAAAACCTAAAAAATTAAAGGTTAAAAAGAAAAAAGTTAAGCAAAAAGATGCCGTTAGGTTTG
Source organism: Christensenellaceae bacterium (assembly GCA_045613665.1). Lineage (GTDB taxonomy): Bacteria > Bacillota > Clostridia > Christensenellales > Borkfalkiaceae > HGM11412. Next base: position 341 of record JAZLBK010000092.1, read on the forward strand.
ACGTTTTAGACGACTATGGTCTAACGGACGAACAAGTTGAAAGTAGAATTATTGACGGATTAACTAACAAGGTTACCACAAAATATACTAAATCTATTTTTTCAATAATTTTTTCTAATACGTTTACCTTTTTTAACTTACTTTACGCAATAGTATTTATCGCTTATTTTTTAGCGCACGTTTCAATAGGTAACTTTATGTTCGTTTTAGTTGTGCTTTCTAACACGCTAATAAGCATAATTTTGGAAATTAAGGCTAAAAAATCGGTAGAAAATTTATCTATTTTGCAATCCCCTATCACGAAAGTTATTCGTAATGGAAACGAACTTGAAATTATATCAGACGATATTGTTTTAGACGATATTATTAAACTTTCAACGGGTAATCAAATTCCGGTAGATGGAATTATTCGCTCGGGGTTTGTTGAAGTTAACGAAGCCTTACTTACAGGCGAATCAGTTCCAGTTAAAAAGTCGGTTGGCGATAAAATTATGGCAGGTAGTTTTATTACAAGTGGCACTTGTACAGCAATAGCAGATAGCGTTGGTGAAGAGTGTTACGTTCAAAAACTTACCGCAAGGGCTAAAAAATACAAAAAACCACATAGCGAACTTATGAGTACTATTACGTGGATAGTTAAAATTGTTGGTCTTATAATAGTTCCTATGGCGTTTGGTATAGGACTTGTAAACTACAACCACTCGCAAGGTAAAGAAGACGTTTTTCAGTTTGTTGTTGAAAGAACGGGTTCGGTTGTTTTAGGTATGATTCCCGCAGGGCTTATTTTGTTAACTACCATTGCTTTTGCTCTTGGCGTTATTCGTTTAACTAAAAATAAAACTCTTGTGCAAGATATGTTTTCACTTGAAATGCTTGCCCGTGTTGACGTTTTATGTTTAGATAAAACGGGAACTATTACCGATGGTAAAATGAAAGTTAGTGAAGTAATTCCACTTTGCGACCACCCTTACAAACTTAACGATATTATCGGTTCTATTGAACACGTTTTAGAAGATACAAATCATACTGCTACGGCTTTAAGAGAAGAATTTATCACAGATAAATTCTTTACGCCACTTAAAATTTTACCATTTTCTTCTAAACGAAAAATGAGTGCCGTTACTTTTAAGGATATAGGAACTTACGCTATCGGCGCACCCGAATTTATTCTTACTAATATTTCGGATAAAGTAAAATCACAAATTGATGAATACGCCCTTAAAGGTAATAGAGTTTTACTTTTGGCACATTCTAATAGCGCTATTTCTTCTAGGGAAACTTTGCCTAGTTCTATGAAACCTATTGCAATTATAGTTATTACCGATAATATTAGAAAAGAAGCCATTGATACTATTAAATGGTTTAAGGAAAATAACGTTCAAGTTAAAGTTATTTCGGGCGACAACCCTATAACCGTTTCGGAAATTGCTAATAGGGCTGGAATTACAAATGCTTCAAACTGGGTAAGTTTAGAAGGTCTTTCGGATAAAGAAGTTGAACTTGTTGCTAATAAATATACCGTTTTTGGTAGAGTTTCGCCTGACCAAAAAGCAATACTTGTTAAGGCTATGAAACGTGCTGGGCATACCGTTGCTATGACGGGCGACGGCGTTAACGATATTTTAGCAATGAAAGATAGCGACTGCGCTATTACCGTTGCTAACGGTGCTGACGCCGCTAAAAACG
>JAZLBK010000093.1:0-2813 GCA_045613665.1 Christensenellaceae bacterium
ATAATATAATTATATCACAAAAAAATTAAAAATGCAAACAAATGTTTATAAAAAATTGCTTGATAATTTTATAATAAAGTAGTATACTAAATATATGGATTGCGTATTGTATGATAGAATTTGTATAAACTGCGGTGAGTGTGATAGGTGTGACCTTAACCCCGAAAAAACATGTGATAGTTGCGGTAAATGTTTAGAGTCTAACTCTGAATATAAGGCAATTAAAATTACTGAGATTAAAATTGATAAATAATTAAAGCGTAAGTTATAACTTACGCTTTTTTGAATTTTGCAAATTTACAAAAAATACTTTTTTTACATCTAACGGTTGCTATAACGCAATCGTTTTTATATTCTAAATCAAAACTATCTAAAAATTTAGTAAGTTTAGTAAATTCCGCTAAATCTTTATAGGATATTTTAAGTTTTGTTTGAACGTAACTTTTTTTAAGAATTTTAGAAATTTTATCATATAAAAGTTGCAGGTTTTTACCTTCTTTTGCCGATATACATATAAACTTAGAAGAAACGTCAGCATAGTTTTCAAGTTGGTCGCACTTATTAAGAACAAGTAGGGTTTCCGCCTTGCAGTCAAGCCCTTCTAACGTAGACAAGGTAACGTCAAGTTGCGCGTTGTAGTCAGTAGTTGCGTCACAAACAATTAAAATTAAATCGGCTTGGGTGGCACTTTCAAGGGTTGATTTGAAAGCCTCGATTAAATTGTGGGGGATATTGCGTATAAAACCAACGGTATCTGAGATAATAACGTCAATTTTATCAATTTGAGTTTTTCTTAAAGTGGGGTCAAGCGTAGCAAAAAGTTTATTTTCAACTAAAACGTCAGCCCCGGTCAATTTATTTAGTAGGGTTGATTTACCGGCGTTTGTGTAGCCAACTAATGAAATAACGAATTCTTGGTTTTTATCACGCCTATAACTTTGAAGTTTGCGCCTTGTTTCAAGTTCGACAAGGTCTTGTTTAAGTTTATCAATTCTACCTTTAATGTGTCTCCTATCAGTTTCAAGTTTGGTTTCACCAGGTCCGCGCGTTCCTATGCCACCGCCAAGCCTTGATAAAGCCTCGCCTTTACCTTTTAGGCGGGGATACAAATATTCAAGTTGTGCAAGTTCAACCTGAATTTTACCCTCATGTGTTTTAGCAGACGACGCGAATATATCTAAAATTAGGGTGGTTCTATCAATAACTTTTACACCTAACGCATCAGCCAAATTTAAGGTCTGTGAAGGGGATAGTGCACCGTCAAATACGCAAGTAGTAGCGCCAAGGCTTTCAATTTCAAGCCTAATTTCTTCGGCTTTGCCTTTGCCTATATACGTTGATGGCGTAATCTGTCTAATTTTTACGGCGTTATATCCAACGGGAAGAGCGTTCGCGCTCGTTATTAAACTGTATATTTCGTCTATTAAAAATTCTACGTCTTCGTCGCCACTCAACGGCTCTATTACGAACACGCTTTCTTTATCAAAAATTTCTTCCATTAATCTTCTCTTAATTTAACTGATTTAATTGCTTTGCGCCTAAAATCTTCGCTTTGCGCCGCGTAATGTTTTTTAGTGGTATTTACGTCGCTATGACCTAAAAAGTCTGCCACGAGGTAAATATCCTGCGTTTCGCGGTATAAATTCGTACCAAACGTACTTCTCAACTTATGCGGTGTAATCTTTTTTAGGGGTGTAATAATTTTTGCATACTTTTTAACAAGTTCTTGTATGGTTCTTACGCTTATACGTTTATTTTGTAAGCTTAAAAATAACGCGTTTTCAGTAGGGGATAGGTCTTTTATCGCACTTCGTTTGGCTATCCACGCTTTAAGCGATTTTTCAACTTCTTCATTAAAATAAAGTATGGTTCTATTCCCGCCTTTTCTGGTTACGGCAAAACTCATATCTTCAAAGTTTATATCTTCAACGTTAAGACCAACAAGTTCGCTATTTCTAATGCCCGTGCCTAAAAATAGGGTTAAAATAGCAACGTCGCGAATCTTTGTGCTTTTGTGATAGGCGCGTTGATGGTCTGAAAATTTATCTCCGCTATCAGCAAGATTAAGTAGTTTTACCATTTCGGCAATATCAAGCCTAATTATTTCTTTATCGTGAAGTTTAGGTAAAGAAATTTTTGACGCGATATTAGATTTTATCTTGCCTTTATTGAAAAAATATTTGAAAAAAGCCCTTACGGTTGCCATTTTTCTTGATTTAGCGCGTTCGTTACACGATTCTTCTTTACCGTTTATTTCATATAGGGATAAATACGCCATATAGTTTTCAAAATGAGTAATTTCAAGGTTTTCAATATCTAAGATGGTTAATTCTTCAATTATTTTGTTTTTGTAAACTTTTTTAACTAAATAATTAAAAAATATGCGTATATCGTAAACGTAATTTAGGCGGGTAAGTGGGGAAGTGTATTCAGAAATACCCAAAACGAACTCACTCGTCATAGGTGGTAAATCTTCAAGCATTGCGTTAATTCTTTTTATAGTGTTAATTTCTCTTTGTTTATAATAATTTTCCGCCATAAAATTTCTCCTTAGTAATATTTTATCATACTTTGCGTAAAATACAATATTTTTGCGCAAAGATAACTAATATTTTTTACACTTAAATTGTAGTAGAGTATAATAATGCAAAAACTTAAACACACGTTAAACTATGCGCAAAAGTCTTGTTTTACGCATAGTTAGTGATTAAAATTAAAGGAATTATTGAAGATTTTGATTTTTGATAATTCCTATCTATTTTTACTAATATTTTATTTTACTAATAAACGAAAATTTTTTAAGCCTTAAATTT
>JAZLBK010000094.1:0-2827 GCA_045613665.1 Christensenellaceae bacterium
CGATAGGTGTTTCGAGGGAAACAGGCTCTTGCGAAATCTTGGAAATTTCGCGTACTTTTTCAACAGTCATACCAAGCTCTGCTGCAAGCTCTTCAGGTTTGGGTTCTCTACCTAGTTCCTGAACAAGCTGTCTTGAAACTCGCACAAGCTTATTGATTGTTTCAACCATATGGACAGGTATACGGATTGTTCTCGCCTGGTCTGCGATAGCACGTGTGATTGCCTGTCTTATCCACCACGTTGCATATGTTGAGAACTTAAAGCCCTTTGTATAGTCGAACTTATCAACAGCCTTAATAAGACCGAGGTTACCCTCCTGAATAAGGTCAAGGAACATCATTCCTCTGCCAACGTATCTTTTTGCAATAGAAACAACGAGCCTAAGGTTAGCCTCCGACAAACGCTTTTTAGCCCACTCGTCACCCTGCATCATTTTTTCAGCAAGTTCTGTTTCTTCTTCGGTGGATAAAAGGGCAACTTTACCTATATCTTTAAGGTAAACTTTAACGGGGTCGTCCATCGACACTTCTTTTTCAAGTTGGTTTAGAAGGTCGTTATCTTTCACGGCGATATCGTCGTAACTATCAATTACTTCTATTCCCCTTTCGTTAAGCGCAGAATATACTTCTTCCGTTTGTTCGGGCGAAATTTTATGTTTGTCAAGTCTATCTAAAAGTTCGTCTGCTTTAATAAATTTCTTATTTTCGAAAAAGGTTACAACTTCTTCAATAATTTGAGTTAACTGCTCTTTGGATACGCTCATCTTTTCCTCCGTTAAATTGTTGATAATTCTTTGGTTTTTTGCGCTATTAAAAGCGCTAATTTAGTTTTTTCGTTTATATCAATCTCGTTTTTATAAAGTTCGCTTAAATTTTTAAGGTCGCTTTCAAGATTGCTTTTGAAAACCACTTTATAACAGTCGTCAAAATAACGTTTTTCTTGTTCTTTTACTGGAATAACGTCCCCTGCACCAAGCACGGCGTTAAGTTCCACAACGCCCTCGTCTCCAACAAGGTTATAAAGTTTGCTTTTGATATTATCGTCGCCGTAAAGTAAACGTTCGGCAATTTTTTCACGCGTTTTATCGCTGAAATATATTAGCGAAATATCTTTTTCTTTGGCGTAATCTTTATCGTTAAGGTACGCCCACAAAACCGCCCTTTCGGCTACGGACAAACCGTCCGTCTTAACCGATTTAATATCTGTTTTTTCTTGCACTTTCTCCGTTTGCAACGTTACGCTACCGCTTTCTAAATCACGTTTAAGCGACTGATAACTTATACCTGAACGCTCGCCTATTTTATGTAACAGTTCTTCGCGAAGATATTCGCTTTTAACCCTTTTTATAACTTGCAAGCACTCGAATATATACTTTCTTTTATTCGAAACGTCAGTTAAATCTTTACCGCTTTCAATTACTTTTAACTTAAAGTCGATAAGCGGAAGGGCTTTACTTAATAAATCGGCGTAAGTTTCTTTTCCGTATTTTTTAATAACGTCGTCAGGGTCTAAACCGTCGGGAAGTGATACCACTTTAACTTCAAAACCCTCGTTTTCAAAAATATCTAAACTTCTAAGCGTTGCTTTTTGCCCTGCACCGTCGCCGTCGTAACTTACTAAAACTTTACTCGTGTAGCGTTTAAGAAGTTTTGCTTGATTAAGGGTTAAACTCGTGCCCATAGACGCAACTACGTTTTCAAAACCAGCCATTGATAGTGAAATAGCGTCCATATACCCTTCAACCATAATAACGTAGTCAAAGTCAGTTTCTTGTTTAAGTTTTTTAAGGTTGTTTACGTTAAATAAGGTGTTCTTTTTATTAAATAAAACCGTTTCAGCGGTATTTTTATACTTGCCAAATCCTTTATCTTGTAAAATTCTACCGCCAAAGGCTATAACTTTACCCATAGAATTGATTATGGGAACTATTAGTCTTTCTGCCTCAAAATCGTAAAGTTTACCCCTTTCGTTTTTCTTGCAAACGCCAGATGAAATCATTTCTTCTTCGGTATAGCCTAAACTAAATAGGTGTTTTGGTAAACTCTCATAGTCAAGCGATGCGCCCATTCCAAACTTTCTTGCCGTTTTTTCGTCAATTCCGCGCTTTGCAAGATATTCGAGCATATCGTCTGCGCTTGGTAAGTTTTTAGCGTAAAATAGCGCCGTATCGCGCATTAACGAGAAAAGCCTTTCCTTTTTATCCCTTGCTTTTTTGGCTTGTTCTTCGTTCTTGCCGTCCATCTCAGGAATAGGCATTTTAACCCTTTCGGCAAGAATTTTAACTGCATCGATAAAGCCAACAGCCTCAATTTCTTGAATAAACTTTATAACGTTACCACCCTTACCGCAACCAAAACAATAGTAAAACTGCCCCGGTTCGTTTACGGTAAACGAAGGGGTTTTTTCGGTATGACCAGGAAGGGGACAGCACGCCCAGTAATTTGACGAGCCCTTTCTTTGCAAATTACAATACCTACTAACCACGTCGACTATGTTGTTTTTACTTATAAGTTCTTCAATGAACTTTTCGTCAATACCGGGCATTTTTACCTCATACTAAAAACTTTGCGGAATAAATATTTGAGTAAATACTTTAATAGCGTATCTATCCGTCATACCAGAAAGATAATCGCATATAACGGTTGATAAATCGTTGTTTTTTAATAAGTTTTTATACATTTCAGGAAGTTTATCGGGATTTTTAGAAAAATAATCGTACATACACGAAAGCATATGCCCCGCCCTTTCTTCTTCCTTTTTTGCAGTTTCCATCATATAAACTCTATCGAACATAAATTCTCTAAGTTCGGTCATAGCCTCGTCAACG
>JAZLBK010000095.1:0-25169 GCA_045613665.1 Christensenellaceae bacterium
TGGCTCACAGAACGACATGGCTACGATCCGACTTAACGTCGTAATCGTATTCGTCATCGTCGTTAGCAAGAGCGATTTTGGCTTTCTTTTCAGCAATCTTTTTAAGAGTTCTTTCACGAGTGTTTCTATCAAAGCCGAAACCTTCTTCGTAGTACGCTTGCGTTTTTGCTTTGCGTTTTGCTCTCTTTTTAAGACCGTTTCTAATTAAAATGGTAATCATAACGCCCAATAAAACTACGGCGATAATTATAGAAGAAATTTGTAACGTTACGTCTAAACTTACAGTAAAGCCTTCTTCCGTTTCAGTGGTAGTAGTTTCTTCGCTGTCGGTAGTCGTAGTGTTATCAATAACGTCGTCAGCATTTATCGTTTCGTACGATACGAATTTTGCGTATTCGTTTCCAAGATATACTTCGGTGGGGTTGTAGTATTGAGTGGTTTCAATAACTTCACCGTCTTCCCCGGTAGTTTTAATAGTAGACGGAGAGCGCGTATCCATTTTAGAAACGAAAGAGCATTCTGCTTTTAACGCTTGGTCGGTTAAACTGTTTGCGTATTGAGTAAAGTTAAGTTTAAGCGCATTTTTGTCCGCTTGGAATTTATCGTAGTCAATAGAGTTAACGGTAACGCCTTCAAATAATACTACGCCTTGTGATGCGGTTTCTTTATTACCGTTAGATACCATTACTCTAAACGAAATATCTTCATTGCCCGCTTGAACGTAATAGTGAAGAGTGGTCCAACCGTCTTTAACGTAAGACTTTTCGGTGATTTTTGAACTGAGTTTTTGATTGAACTCATTAAGTTCAAAGTTCATTGCGTCGTATTCAAGAGTTTCAGCGTTAAGCGAAGAAGATACGAGCGTAACGTTAGCAACCGCGTTGCCGTAAACCCTAACTCTCACGCTGATTTTATTGATTGATTGCGAGGTTACGGTTTGGGTTGACGATACGTATCTTGAATAGCCAGCCTCTTTATTATCCATTATGATAACTTGGGCGTAGTCGTTTCCAGTCATTTTAAGTTCGCTAATACCAACGAGTTTATCAGTAAAGGTAGTATTAGTTCCGTAAATGCCGGTAGTTTCGTTATAGTATTTGCTGTTTATTATACCGTAAACGGCAGTTGCTTTATCCGCCTTAAAGTTGTAGCCCGAAACGTTGGTTGCAGGTTTTTCTTTAAGGGTAAAGGTTTGAGTTTTGTCAACGTTGATACCGTAAGCGTCGTCACCCGTTTCCGAGTCTACCACGTTGCTATACGAAAGGTATTCGCCGTACACTTGTTTTTTAGCAAGTTGGTCGCCTGCGGTTGCCTTATTATAAGTGTCTTCATCGGTGTCGGCAATTTCAAGGTCTGCAATTATTGCGTAACCCGTTTGAAGAGCGTAAGCGTCGTTAAACGTTTTATCTAAACCGAAAGTGAATTTAATTTCAAACTCGGTATCCTTATCGGTGGGGTTGTTAATAAACGCTTTGTATTTAATCCAGTTATTATATCTTTCGCTTTCAAGCCCCGACGTTTCGAAAGAGTCGAAAAGCACGGTGTCTTGTTCGGCAATCGCGCCGTTTTTATCAATAACTTCAACGGTAAGTTTGTTGGAATTGATGTTGGACGCGTTTACCTTAGCAAAGAAAGTAACGTATTTGTATTCGTCAGCACCGATAGAAACGGGTGTTGTTACGAAGTTTGCAGACGAGTGTTTTACAAAGTTCATGTAAACAAGGCTGTCAAAATCGTCACCGTCGCTAAATGCCGATTGAACGATTGACTTAACGGCGTTAAGGTCGCCTAAGCCTATTTTGTTAGCGTTATCGCCGGTATAGTCGTAACCTTGTTTAGCGGTGCTAAATTGAACGCTACCACTAAGCGCGGTTTGGGTGAAATAATTTTCAAAGTCAAGTTTACAAGATACTGCGCTATATTTGTCGGTAATCACCGTGCTTTCAGTATCGTTGCTTTTGTACGAGGTGGGAAGAGTTAACGTTTCAGTTTTGAAATTATCACATTTAATTTCTCTCGTAGACGCGTCTTGATACTCAGCCTCGTTAATAGTTTTTACAAAAACGTTATCAACAAAAGCAAAGCCTTCAACAAATCCGTTTTGGTCGGTGCCGTTGCCTTCGCCAAGACCTATTATTAAATTAACGCTTACCGAGTTGATAGACGAGCCTTTGAAAGCAACGTTAAACTGTGCCCATTCTCCCTTAGTGTCAATTCCCCTAACGATAAAATCGTCGTAAGAATTTGAATCTCTACTTGCCGAAAGTTTAATATAAGCGCCGGGGTTTTCGTTGTAAACGCTCTTAATCTCGTCAGTTTTAATCCAGAAAGAGAGAAGAACGAATTCGTCAACCGCTATCGAGATAGGAGAAGACGCTTTGTACGATTGTGCCGTTCCCATACCGTTGTTTTGGTTGTTTATCATTAAAACCTTTTTACCTGCAACGTTTGGGTTAACTCTTTTTTCTTCGTCGTCCTCGTCGTAGTCGTTACTTTCGATAAGACCTTTGTCGTAAGGTGTGCTTGGGTTTTTAGACGGTTTGTTTTTAGAAGTAAGGCTTTCAAACTTATCGCCCGTGTCTATAATACCCGAAGTGCCTTTTGAAGAAGGTGCAATAGTAACGTCAGCCCCCATAGTTTTAGACCAGTTTATCGAAGAAGATAAAGGGAAGGTAGTCTTATCGTCCCAACCAAACTCAAAGTCACCGTTTTTAATTAACTGATAGTCTGTAACGGTGGTTGTTTGCGTAGTATCGTCGGTATCGTCGGTATCGTCCCCGTCGCCATCGTCCGTACACGCAACTGAAAAGGCAAGCATAACCGCCATAAGCATAGAAAGTAAAGTAATTAAAAATTTTCTTAAATTAAACTTGGATTTTAAGTACATAAGCCACCTTGTTTTTTCGTTAACCATAAATTTTATAGCGCATGTGCGCTTGCGTTTTTGATAATACTAACTTAGTATAAAACATTTTTTGTAAAAAATCAATACTTAAAGCGCAGTTTTTTGGCTCTAAAAAGTGAAATTTAAGTTTTGTTCTTTCAAAAACGCCCAAAAAAACAAATTGCGCATAAATTTATAATTTATTTCAAACTTTTGCAAACACTAATTCTATGAAGAAAAATAAGAAGTTTTTAGCAGTATTATTCGGCTCGATTACCGGCTTTATCAACGGGTTTTTCGGCGGTGGCGGTGGTATGATAGTAGTTCCCGTTATGACGCTACTTATGAAAATGGAACAAAAAACAGCGCACGCAACCGCGATAGCGGTTATACTGCCCGTGTCGATAATAAGCACGGCAATTTATTTTTTTAGCGGAACTTTCGGCGCGGAATTTAACCCCACGCTATTGACTTCGATAGGCGTTACCGTTGGCGGTGTTTTGGGTGCACTTATTCTTAAAAAAATAGACAATAAATTGCTGGTTAAAGGCTTTGCCGTAGTTATGTTTATTGCTGGGGTTAAAATGCTTTTTCCTTAAATTTTCCCCTTACATATGACGGATATTATTAAGTTTATTTTGATAGGATTTTCAGGCGGAATACTCGGCGGTATGGGTATGGGTGGCGGAACGATTTTAATACCGCTATTTGCATTGTTTACAAGCCTTTCGCAAAAGACGGCGCAAGCAATAAACCTTATATCTTTTATACCCATGGCGGTAGTTGCTTTATACCTGCATTTCAAAAACGGGCTTGTGAAAAAAGACGGTTTACTTTTAATTATTATACCAGCTTGTATTTTTGCGATAGGCGGTAGCGTACTTTGCATATTTATAAACGCGGAACTTTTGCGTAGAATTTTCGGTGGGTTTTTAATCGTGCTGTCTTTTTTACAGTTTTTTGCAGATAAAATCACGTCTAAGGCTAAAACCACTCAAAAAAAATAGCCGACAAAATGCGATTTTTTTTGATTTTGCTATTGAAATGTTGGATTTTTTGGTGTATAATTAACAATACTAATACTTTTGCTCAAAATTAAGGGCTAGAAATTAACGAGGTATAAAGAGTGGAAAGAATAGGAATTATTGATTTAGGTTCAAATACCGCAAGGCTCGTAATTGTCGAAATGCTTGGCGACGGGCATTTTATGGTTATTGACCAACTTAAAGAAAGCGTTCGTTTAGGCAAGGATATGGAGCGTGACGGGTTCTTGAAACCGCAGCGTATTGCCGAAACTATTAAAACGCTTAAAATGTTTAGAAAACTGTGCGACGCGTACGAAATTGAAAGGATTATTTCGGTTGCGACGGCGGCTGTTCGTCGTGCAAAAAATCAACGCAGTTTTTTAGACGAAATCGTTGCTAATACTGGCATTAAACTCAAAGTGCTTTCTGCCGAAGAAGAGGCAACTTACGTTTACCGTGGCGTTATCAACACCATGGATATTTCAAAGGGTTTAATTCTTGAAATCGGCGGTGGTAGCACCAAGGTTATATACTATAATCGTAGAAATTTATTAAATTACGAAACACTTCCTTTCGGCGCAGTTACGTTGACCGACTTATTTTCGAGCGACGGGTTGACTGCCGAAGAGCAAGCCGAAAAAATCGAAGAGTTTATTTTAGAACAATTAAAGGGTATAGAGTGGCTTAAAGACATTGACCCCGAAACTCAACTTATAGGTTGTGGCGGTTCGTTTAGAAATCTTTGCAAGATTGTTAAAATGAAAAAGAAATGTCAATTGCCTTTAATACATAACTACAACGTAAAAACGGAAGAGTTTGAAGGCGTTTACAATACCCTTAAATCGCTTGATATTGACAAAAAAATGCGTATAAAAGGCGTATCTTCTGCAAGGGCTGACCTATTGCCGTCTGCATTTGCCGTAGCACACGCGTTTATCAAATACTTAAACTTTGAAAGTGTGAACATTTCCGCTTGCGGACTTAGAGAGGGTATAATGTTTAACTACGCCGTTCCTATGACGGTGGAAAAGCCTATATCCGACGTGTTGACTTACAGTTTGCAAACGCTCGTTAAGTATTATAAGCGAAACGAAAAACATTGCGAGCAAGTAGTAAACTTGTCCGTTCAATTATTTAAGCAAATGCGCGTACTTCACAAATTCCCACGTCAATGCTTAAAGATATTAAAAGTTGCCGCTTATCTATATAATACGGGTAACAGCATTAAGTATTACGACTATCAAAAGCACACCAGTTACATAATACTTAACTCGTCGCTTTACGGTATATCTCAGCGTGAAGTAGTTCTTGCCGCTTTGGTCGTTGCAAGTTATAAAAATGACGATTTGTCACTTGCGGACATTGCAAAGTATAGAGAGTTTATTTCGGAAGAAGACGTTGAAATTATTAGAAAACTTGGCATAATGCTTAGAATTGCCGTAAGTTTAGATAGAAGTATGGCAAGTAGCGTAGAAACTATAAATTGTGACGTTTTAGGCGATTCCGTTATTATGAAAACGGAATTTAATAGTGACGCCACGTTAGAGATTAAAGACGCGCTCTCTGCACAAACAGACTTTAAGCGCATATTTAAGAAGAATTTAGAAATTTTATAAAAAGATAAAACAACTGCTAAATTGCAGTTGTTTTTATTTTGTAACTAAAAGTGTAAAATTATAAAAAATTTTTTATAAAATTGTTGAAAGTGGTCGAAAAAAGTGATAAAATAAAGGTAAGTTTTTGTGTTTATACACATAAAGGAGGATTTTTTAATGAATAAGTTCTTAAAGTCTCTTGGTTTTAATACCGAGAAACACTCTATCAGAACTGAAATCGTTGCAGGTATAGTTACTTTCCTTGCAATGGCTTACATTTTGGTAGTAAACCCCGACGCTATTTTGAGCGAAAATAGTGCGGCTATGGAATGGTCGTCAATTTTCGTTGCAACCGCTCTTGGTGCAGTAATAGGTTCTCTACTTATGGCTTTCCTTGCTAAATTACCTTTAGCACAAGCATCTGGTATGGGTCTTAACTACTCAGTTGGTGCAATCTTAGGTGGTTCACTTGGATTTGCAATGTCTTACGGCAATGCAATGTTGCTCGTTTTAATTTCAGGTCTTGTATTCCTTGCTCTTTCAGTTATAAAGATTAAAGGCGTAGCAATTCGTGAACTTATATTCGACGGTATTCCCGAATGCGTTCGCGGTGCTATTTCAGTTGGTATCGGTTTATTTATCGCATTTATCGGTATGCAAAACGCAGGTTTAATCGTTAACGCTGGTTTCGTTATTCCTGGTACAAGCATTTATATTCCTGGCACCCTTGTTGACCTTACTAAGTTTAACGTGTATGGTGACGTTTATGTTGCCGCAGGCGCAGTAGTTTGTTTAGTTGGTTTAATTTCGATAGCAGTACTTGAACACTTTAAGGTTAAAGGTTCAGTTATTATCGGTATTATTATAGCAACGCTCGTAGGTATTCCGTTTGGCGTTACTAAATGGTCTGGTATGTCTTGGGAATTCTGGACTTATTTTGAAAAATTCTTCAGTTTTGATACTGCTAACGGCGGTGCATTCTTTGCTGCTTTCACTGACGGATTTACGTTTGCTGAAGGCATGTCTATCATGCCTCTCGTAATGACGATTATTACTTTCTGTATGATTGACATGTTCGACACTATGGGCACTGTTGTTGGTTGTTGCGTTCCCGTTGGTCTTTGCGACGAAAAGGGCAAACCGCTTAACTACAACAAGATTATGATGTCTGACTCTGTTGCAACTTGCGCAGGTGCATTACTTGGTACTTCTACCGTTACTACCTTCGTAGAATCTGGTTCTGGTATTGCTGCTGGTGGTAGAACCGGTCTTACCGCTTTCGTTACCGCTTGCTTATTCTTCTTATCAATTTTCTTATTACCTTTATTCGCATCTATCCCTGGCGCTGCTGCTGCTTCGGCACTTATCTACGTTGGCGTTCTTATGCTTAAAGGTATCGTTAACATTAAAATTGATACTATCAAAAATGCAGTTCCTGCTTTCTTAACTATCGCTATGATGCCATTAGCATACTCTATTACAGACGGTATTGGTTTCGGTATCTTATCGTACGTTATTATCGACCTTTTAATCTACCTTGTAGATACTATTAAATACTACGTATTCAAGAAGGGCGAAAAACCTGTTTGGGATTTACACATCGTAACTATCATAGTTGCTGTTCTTTTCCTCGTTTACTTCTTCGTTCCCGTTGCTTAATAGGTTGTAATTAAAAAACAAAACACACCGCAAACTTGCGGTGTGTTTTTAATTTATTTTGTTTTCGCGTCGAATATAACGTTACAAATTTCGCCTGCAAACTCGTGTTCGTGGCTAACGAGTATTATAGCGCCCTCGTATGAAATAAGCGCTTTTTTAAGCGATTCTTTGGCGCGCACGTCTAAATGGTTGGTAGGCTCGTCAAGAATTAAAACGTTAGACGGCGTGTTGTTGAGAACGGCAAGTTTAAGCCTTACCTGTTCGCCACCACTCATATCTTTTATGGGCTTTATAGCAAGGTCGCCTTTAAGCCCAACTTTTGCAAGTTCAGCGCGTTGCTGTTTGTAATTAAACCTTGGAAACCTTTCGGCGATATACGACATTGCGTTATCGTTGGTGTTTTGAAAGTCGAGTTCTTGTTCTAAGTAAGCGGGTTTTGCGCCCATATGGAATAAAAAATTGCCCCCGCGTGAAGAAATTTTTCTAAGTAGCGTTTTAATAAGCGTGGTTTTACCAACGCCGTTAGTTCCCCTTATCCACAGTTTGTCTTGACTTTTAAGGTGCAAGTCAATAGGTGGAATAAGCGTTTTATCGTAGCCCACTTCAAGGTTTTTTACTATTAAAAAATCTTTGCTATTTAATGGAAGTGACGGAAAGTTAAAAACTGCGTCGTGCACGGTCATAGGCTTTTGCATAACTTCAATTCTATCAAGCATTTTCTTTCGAGAATTTGCCATGCCCGCCGTTGCTGCGCGCGCCTTATTTTTATCGATATAATCTTGCATTTTTTTAATTTCGGCTTGTTGGCGATTATATTCTTCTTCGTACTGGCGGGCGTTCATTTCACGCTGTACGGTAAAGGTAGAGTAGTTGCCCGAATACTTTTTAATGTTTCCGTTTTCAATGTTTATTATAAACTTGCAAACTCCGTCTAAAAATTCGGTATCGTGCGAGATTACCATAAACGTTTTTTTATAGCCGTTAAGGTATTTTTTAAGCCAGTCGATATGCTCGATATCTAAAAAGTTGGTAGGCTCGTCAAGAAGCATAACGTCAACTTCTTCAAGGAGAAGTTTAGAAAGCATAAGTTTTGCTCTTTCGCCACCTGATAGGCGTAAAATTTGCGTATCGTATCCCACCGAACCTATACCTAAACCGCCGGCAACTTTTTTAATTTTACTGTCAAGGTCGTAAAAACCAGCCTCGTCAAGTTGTTCTTGTAGCCTTGCCGACTTATTTATAAGTTTATCAAGTTCGTCAGCGTCAACTACTTCGCCCATTTTAAGATACATTTTTTCAAGTTTATCGTTAAGTTCGTAAAGGTAGGTAAACGCTCCGCGAAGATAGTCTATAACCGTTAAACTTCTATCAATATCGGCGTGCTGGTCCAAATACCCCCAACGCGCTGACGGTTGGCGAAGGACTTCGCCGTCGTCTTGCGATAATTTGCCGGCAATAATGTTTATAAAAGTGGTTTTGCCCGCGCCGTTAAGACCTACAATTCCTAAATGCTCGCCGTTATTTACTGAAACGGAAGCGTTTTGAAATAAATATCTATCGTCGTAGCGGTGGGTTAAATTTCTTATTTCTAAAATACTCATAGGTAAAATATATAAGATTTTCAAAAAATAGTCAACAGTTTATAAAAAAGTATGGTATAATAAATGTATGGACAAAAAATACAAATACGAATTTACAAAAACTTTTTATATTATAGCGATTTTAGGTGGTTTAGTTAGCCTTGCGTCAATAGTGTTAAACGCTATAAGGCTTGTTAACTTAACCTCAAAAAACATAGCGTTAGGGGGGTATGAGTGCGCGTCTTTAATCTTATCAACCGTTTTAGCGGTTGCATTTGTCATTTTTATTACAACGGCGTTTATAAGTTCATACTACGAAATAACCGATAAACAAGTGGTGTTAAAGTGGGGCGTTATAAAAAACGTAGTTGACTTAGCCGAAGTTAAAGAAATTAAACTCATGACTAATTCTAAAAAACTTCAACTCACTTTTAATGACGAAAGTTATTTTATTATAGCCGTATCTAACTGCTGTAAAGAAGATTTTGTTGACGAAATTACAAAAAAATTCCCTAAAATTTTATACGTTCAAGAAACGGAAGAACAAAAATAAAATCGTAGCGAAATCGCTACGATTTTTTTATATGGCAACTTGCTTTTTGTTGATTTTTAGTTTGTTTAAGTTTTCGACCACAAAGTTTATAATTAACGATACGCTAATCGTTAATATTAGCGTAAGAACGATAGTTAATTCGTGAGATAAACTTGGCATAAGGTTATTAAAGGTTTTCCAGAAAAACTCGTGTGAAAGATAAACGTAAATAACGAGTTTGCCCGCAAAATTTAGCCTCCTACTTTTTGGGTTTATTTTGAATACGGACGCGCAAACGCTAAGCGCAAATAGTGCGGAGGTTATATATTCATTAAAAATTAAGTGGTCAAACAGCGCGAGAAAGAGTATTCCAACCGAAAGTAAGCCGAATATCAAAACGCCCTTAAAGTCTTTTAGGAACGTAACTATTTTATTGTTATAGTAAGACGTTAAAAGCCCAAGAGGAAAGAGTATACAGCCCCTTAAAGACATAGTATTTCCCGTTTTTTCGTTAATAACGGTTAAAACTATTATAATTGCAATTTGTAGTGCTAAAACGAATATAGCAGAAGGCAAAAGGGAGTTTTCACGCTTTTTATATATAAAAGACGCAAGGTAAAACATAATATAGTAAATCATTAAGTCGTTTATAAAATAAAGCCAGTGCGACAGTCTTGGTACACCGTCTATCGCGTGTAAATTCAATACCGCGCCGACGGCACTAAACACATTTTCAAACGAATTGCCGTTGATTAAATATGCTATTAGGTAAAAAGCGTTAGTAATTATTATAACGAGATAAAAGCGGGGGACTTTTTTTAGTAATAGTTTTTTAGAAAAGTCAAACCCTTTTACTTTATAGTTTTCGCCCACGCCGTAGCCCGAACAAAACAAAAATCCGCACACGCCCACTGGGCCTAAAATACCAGTTACCGCGTCACCTAAAAAACTTGAAAATATAGATAGGTGGTGTATTAAAACCATTGTTTCAAACAAGATTTTAAGTAGGTTGTTAGCGGATTTTGTTATAACTGGCAATCGTGTTTTATTATAAGGTTTCATTTTGGATATCAACGCGTTTAGCCTTTTTATTAAGCAGTAACTTCATAAGGAAGAAAGCGCCCGTGCAGATTGCGGTAAACACGATATAAACGAGTAGTTGAACTAAACTTAAAGTAAAGAAGTTGAAAAGTTTAACTTTAACGTCAAAAAGCGGAGCAACGAAACCTATGATTGAAGCGGATTCTTCTTTATTAAACATAAATAGGTAGTTGCAGTTAAAGTAATCGTTTGCGGTTAATTCTTTAATTCCTGTAAACGTTCCGCCAACCAGCAAAACAAATAAGAAGTAAGCGGTAAAGCCTATTATAAAGTGTTTAACGTCACTATTTTTAAGGGGGCTAAACACTCTAAGCGTGGCGCAAAGTATAGGAATTAAAATTACGTTAGTGTGCTCTAATATGTAGTGCATATTCATAATGTACGAAACGCCGAAAGGGCTCGTATCACACAAAATCATTGCAATAATCGCGCCAACCGAGTTTATAACGAGAGTAAAGTGATACATCTTTTCACTTTTAAGTAAAAGCATTAAAAGAATAAAAAGTGGCGCCATATTACAAAGTTGGAAAGGCATTCTGTGCGCGGTAATTTCGCCTATGCCTGTAAACATTTGGTTGTACTGCATAAGTAGTGAAAAAGAAAGAACGTAAACTAAAATAAGTTTAGCCTCGCGCGATTTGTTTTTGAAAATTTTAGTGAGTATTATTCCTTCTAATATAACCGCAATTATCCAAACTATATGGAAAAATTCGCCCATCTTAAAGGTGGTAAAAGTTTCTTCGTATGAAAAAGAATAACCTTTCGTTAAATACTGCGGAACGTAAATAGGAATAATAGAGAATATAATCGAAACTAAAATGCCAACGCTTAAAAGAACTTCTTTTTTGTATTTGAAATCAAAAATTTCTTTACGCCAAGATAAAAATACAAAGGCTAAAAGAATAATTTGAATATAATTTTCAAGCCCAAAATAAACACTTCTAAACGCCGTGTTTATGAAAAAGCCTTTAACTTCGGGTGAGAAAAATCTAAGCGCCATAATTCCTGCGCCTTCTGTTGACGTGTAGCCTTTAATATACTTAAAGTAAACTGATGCGTTTAACACGGAAATTATAAAAGCAAACGCTACGGTAGATTTTATAAACGTTTTGTTTTTGAAAAATACGGATATGGGTAATACGATAAAGGTAACGTCGTTTAGCCAACGTATTACTGCAAACCAAATATTTTCACCGCTTAGGTATTTAGAAGTGTCGTCAAAAGTTCGCATTGCAAATTCGTCTGGCAAAAATAAACCTATAAATCTAATAGCCATCCAAACAACCACTAAAATTTTAACCGACTTTTCTAATTTTTTATCTTCTTTTTGGTAAAACTTTGTAAAAATCAATGCCAAAATAGACGCGATTGTAACAACAAAGAAAGTTAAGTAGAAAATAAGCATAAAAAACTCCTAAATATAATTTAATATATTTTAGCATAAAATATATTGTCGTGTAAAGGCTTTTATAAAATTTATGAAACTACTTTTGTAAAAGGCTTGACTTTATCAAAAACGTATGATATCATTTTGATATCAAATAAATTCTAAGGAGTTTTTTATGAAAGAAAAAATCGTAGGTAAAAAAATAGGTTTGCCCGTTATGATTGTTAGCGTAATTTTAATGGTTATATCGGTAATTGGTGTGGGTATAGGTGGCGAAAAGATGGAAGCAGGCGGTAGCCCAGTTTTGTTTTTAGTTAGTTTAATAGTGTTTTGTTCAACTTGTTTCGTATTGCCCGGTCTTAAAGTATTAAAGCCACAAGAAGCGCTTGTTCTTACTTTATTTGGTAAATACGTTGGAACTATTAAAGGCGACGGTTTTTATTTTGTAAACCCTTTCTGCGTTTCGTTTAACCCAGCGTCAAAAACAAAACTTAAACAGAGTGGTGACGTAAATACCAGCGCAACCATAACTAATTTAACAAGCACGACTGCGCGTGAAGTTACTTCTTCGAACAAAATTAGCCTTAAAGTTATGACGCTTAATAATAACCGCCAAAAAATCAACGATTGTTTAGGTAACCCCGTAGAAATCGGCATTGCGGTTATGTGGAAGATTGTAGACACGGCAAAAGCGGTGTTTAACGTAGATAACTACAAAGAGTATTTATCTCTTCAATGCGATAGCGCGGTTAGGCAAATAGTAAAAGTTTACCCGTATGACGTTGCACCCAACGTTGATACGACTGGTGACGGGCTTGCCGACGAAGGTAGTTTGCGTGGTTCAAGCGAGGTTGTTGCCGATAGAATTAGAAAAGAAATTCAAGAAAGGGTAAACGAGGCTGGCATTGAAATCGTAGAGGCGAGAATAACTTATCTTGCATACGCGCCCGAAATTGCGGCAGTTATGCTTCAACGCCAACAAGCAAGCGCTATAATCGACGCGAGAAAAATGATAGTTGACGGTGCTGTTGGTATGGTTGAAATGGCGCTTGAACGCTTAGAGCAAAACGACCTTGTTAAACTTGACGACGAAAGAAAAGCCGCAATGGTATCCAACCTTTTAGTCGTATTGTGCGGTAATCACGACGCGCAACCCGTAATAAATTCTGGAAGTTTATACTAATATGAACGAAAAAAAGCAAGTCCCTTTACGCCTTTCAAAAGAGTTGTTTAGTAAGCTTAGCGCGTGGGCTGAAAGTGATTTTCGCTCCCTAAACGGTCAAATAGAATACCTTTTAACCCTATGCGTTAAAGAGCGTGAGAAATCGGGTAAATACACACCTAAAACCTTTAACAATAAATAATTAAATTCCGCCGTCGGCGGAATTTTTTTATTGCATAACGGCAATTATTATGCTAAAATATAACTGATATGAAAGTTAAATTTACAGTGTTTGGGATGTCTTGTTCAGCCTGTTCAAACGCGGTTGAAAGGGCGGTAAAAAAGGTAAAAGGCGTAACTTCGGTTACCGTTTCGCTCACTCAAAAACTAATGGTTGTTGAGGGGGATTTTTCAACTGCCGAAATAATTAAAGCGGTAAAAAACGCTGGTTTTAAGGCAAAAAAATATACTGTAAATCAAGTAGAAGAGAGTAGTAGCACGCTACGAAAAAGGCTAATACCGTCAATTATACTTCTTATAATATTGATGTATTTTTCAATGGGCGGTATGATAAATCTTCCCACCTTTAATTTTTTTAAGGGCGAAAGCGGTGCTATATATTTCGTGCTATTTCAGTTGATTATAACAACCGTGGTTATAATACTTAATAAAAAGTTCTTTATAAGCGGATATAAGGCGGTTAAGCATCTTGCACCGAATATGGATACGCTCGTTGCACTTGGTTCTGGTGCGAGTTATTTGTTTGGAATTTTTGCTTTTATAATGATAATTATAGGTAACGTTAAAGGTGATACGGAAATTATAAACACCTACGTTAAAAACTTGTATTTTGAAAGTTCGGCAATGATATTAACGCTTGTAACGATAGGAAAAGCGCTTGAAGAACGTTCAAAACAAAAAACTGAAAGCGCAGTTTCTAAACTTAAAAGTTTAGCGCCAAGCACAGCCCTTTTATTAAAAGGCGGTAGCGAAATTACAGTAAGCGTAAAAGAGTTAAAGGTTGGCGACGTTATCGTTATAAAACAAGGTTTTAGCGCCCCTGCCGACGCGGTTGTAATATCTGGCGAAGGGGATATGAACGAATCGGCTTTAACGGGTGAAAGTATGCCCGTTTACAAAGAAGTTGGCTCGTTTATAAAAACGGCTACCGTATGCGTTAGTGGGTATATCAAGGCTAAAATTACCGCGACTGGCGAAGATACCGTTTTTTCTAAAATTATTGATTACGTTTTGAGTGCGGAAGCGTCCAAAGCACCCGTTCAACGCCTTGCGGATAAAATTAGTGGAATATTCGTTCCCGTAGTTACGGCGATTGCGCTCGTTACTTTGGCGGTTTGGCTTTTAATAGGAAGGCCATTTGACTTTGCTTTTTCAAGGGCTATATCAGTTTTAGTTATATCCTGCCCGTGCGCGTTAGGGCTTGCAACACCCGTTGCAGTTACCGTTGCGACCGGCAAGTGCGCCTCTTACGGTGTTTTAATTAAAAATGCAAGCGTGCTTGAAAGAATAGGTCAAACAAGCGTTGTAATAATGGATAAAACCGGCACGGTTACCCAAG
Source organism: Christensenellaceae bacterium (assembly GCA_045613665.1). Taxonomy (GTDB): domain Bacteria; phylum Bacillota; class Clostridia; order Christensenellales; family Borkfalkiaceae; genus HGM11412. The sequence continues at coordinate 14,505 of JAZLBK010000095.1, forward strand.
GTAAATTAAAAGTGGGTAAAGCGGTGGGTTTATCGAAAACCGAACTTAAAGAAATTTCTGCAATAGAAAAATTAAATTCTCACCCGATAGCAAGCGCGGTTGTAGAGTTCGCGCCCCAAACTGAGTTTGAGGTTTTTGACTATCTTTCGGTCATAGGCAAGGGTGTAAAAGGGGTTGTAAACGGTAATTTTTACGTTATAGGCAATAAAAGTTTTACTGCTCTATACCCCGCCTTAGAAAACGTTAGCGATATGGCTGAAAGTTCGTTACTTGACGGTAAAAGCGTGCTTTACGTAGCCAAAAACGGCGTAGTTATAGGCTTTTTAGAAGTTTACGATATGGTGAAGGAAACGTCGTTTGATGCCGTTCAAAATATGCAAAAAGAAGGCGTTTTGACGGTAATACTTTCAGGTGACGATAAAAAGGTTTCTTTAAGAGTTAAAAACGAAGTGGGCGCTGACGAAGTGTACGGTGGAATACTTCCCGAACAAAAGGCTGAAATTGTAAAAAGTTATAAGCGTTACGGAAAAGTTGCATTCGTGGGTGACGGGGTTAACGATAGCCCTGCGCTTGCGGTGGCGGACGTTGGGATTGCAATGTCGTCAGGCACGGATATTTTAGTTAGTTCGGCTGACGTTATACTTTTATCTAACGATTTGCGCTCGGTAGTAACCGCTATTAAAACTGGTAAAAAAGCGGGAAAAATTATTAAGCAAAATTTATTTTGGGCATTTATTTATAACGTTTTAGGAATTCCGCTTGCATCTGGCGTTTTGTATTTTGTAGGCATTTTATTAAACCCGATGATAGCGTCGCTCGCAATGAGTTTAAGTAGCGTTTTTGTGGTAACTAACGCTTTAAGGATATATAAAAATGAAAAATAAAGTGTATTATTCTTATATAAAAGCGTGTAATATGCAAACCGTCAACTTGCCTAAAAATCTTGAAAAACACACCTATAAGGCGGAAAGCGTGTGCGCTTGGAATTTACTAATAAAAAAATACAATGAAGTTTTTAACGAGAATTTGCCTACCGTTAGTTTTTTAAGTAGCGGTAAACCTATAATTGAAAACGGCTATATTTCAATTTCACACTCTAACGGCGTTGTTGCCGTTTGTTTTTCAAAAACCGCGCAAACGGGCGTTGATATTGAACTTGTAAAACCCGATATTCCTGAAAAAACCGCCGAGTTTTTGGGCGTAAAAAATCCGCCCGATTTTTACAAAAAATGGACGGAGCGCGAAAGCGTTATAAAAGCAAAAAATTATAGCGCGCTTAAAAAGGGCGTTGAAAATGAGTTTGTAGGAATTACCAAAGAAATTTTAGTGGATAGTAGACTGTATTCTCTTTCGGTGTATGGAGAAATCGCCGAGTTTATCAAGGTTTAATTTGGGGAATAATCGTAACGTAGTCGATTTTCCAAAAATCAAGAACTCCGGCTTCGTCAAGCCTACTTAACGTTGCGCCGTTTAATTTAGCGCCTATTTGATGGAATTTTTCAATTCTTTCGGGTGCAAGCGTGGTGTACTTAACGGTAACGTCAAACCCGTTGGCTTTAATAAATGGCAGTATGTTTTCATTGTAACTTTCAAGTTTATAAGAAATTTTAGCCTTGTCGTTTACGCTTTTTATAAACACCGCTTTAACAACGTCGTCAACAACGAAAGTGGCGTTTTGCGGTGCAGTTTTTGATAAATTAAGCGAAAGGGTAGGCGAAACGTTTGAAACGTCGATAAAAACTTCTTTATCTATAACTGGGCAAATATAGGTTAAAGGGTTTGAAAAATAAACGCCGTCATAATCGCCTTTATAGGTTTCAAAGTCTATTTGGTTTTCAACTTTAAGTAAAATTTTACAGTTCATATAGTTATTTTATAACCTTATTAAAAAACAGTCAAGGAGATGTTATGAAAATTATCTTTAATCCAGATGAAAAAGTTGTTTCCGCTATACGTGACGGGTTAAAAAGGAAAGACGGGTACTGCCCCTGCCGTATCCAAAAAACCGAAGACAACGTATGTATGTGCAAAGAATTTCGTGACCAAGTGGCCGACCCTAATTTTGAAGGCTTTTGTCATTGTCGCTTATATTATAAATCAAAAGTTTAAGTCGTTATTTTGGGCATTATGCATCGTTTCTACTTAGCCGATAGACTTTGTTGACCGATAAGGTCTAACTCAGCCTATCGTCTTCGTGAGCCTTGCCTAATACCCAAACTAACGCCTTAAATATGTTGTAATATAAAATAAAAATAAAATTAAATAATTTCGACAAAAAGTTTTAATATATGACATACTATTGTCATATTTAACTTAATATAATAGCATCACACAAGGGGGTGCGATATGAAATTATTTAATAAAATTTACGACTGGTTTTTTATAAAAGAAAGGGTGGAAGTTGTTGAACGCCCGGTATATATTTCGTGTAGTGATTTATTTATAAAGCACTAAAAAAACTCCGTGGAAATCCACGGAGTTTTTATATTTAATTTATGCTGGAATTATTCCGTTAAGGTTTGCAAAAATTGGTTCTAACAAAGAGTTAAGTGGGTTAGTTTCATAAATTAAACTAAGAACTTCGCTTGACAATAAAACTTCGTGCGAGTAGGTTAGTATGCCAAACGGGGCAAGGTTATACACGATTGATATAAGCGCCAAAACTACCGCAACCGACGTTGCAAGGTTAACTACAAAACCAAGAAGTTTATCAATAAACCCAAACAATGCGACCTTGTTGATGAAAGCAAAAAGTTTAACTATTAGTTTTCTTACGATATTTGTAATAATTAAATATGCGATTAAGAAAAGGAAAGTCAACAAACCTAAACTTATCCATGGTGCGATTGTGTTTATTAAATCTTGCCCACCTGAAATTTTGCTGTTGCCTAAAATTTGAATTACCACTTTTGAAAGTTCGGTTTGCCAGCCAAACGTAGGCTCAATAAACTTATCAACCGTTAAATACGCGCCTACGGCTGAGCCTGCAAAAAAGGCAATTACCAAAACAACGTCAACAAGTGATTTGAAAAATCCAAGTTTTAAGCCGAGTAGCGATAATAATAGAATAAACGTTATCGCAATAATATCTACTAAAAAATACATAAATAAATCCCTTGTATTTTAATTATTTTTTGAACCCGTCTTTCATTGAAACGATTTCAGAAAGAACTATTTTATCTTCCTTAACCGCCTTTTTATAATAGCCCTTTCTTAAAAGTTGGAAAGGCGTTCCGTTTGAAACTTCTTGAATATACGGTTCAGCTTTACCTAAGAATTTATGCACGCTGTCATAATTTAAGCGTTCGCTAAAATCTTGACCTGAATAGTCGGCGTCGTTAAGCAGATAGTCATACTTTCTAATTTCAACGTCAACCGCCAAATCTGCATTTACCCAGTGGATAGTGCCTTTGCACTTAATACCGCTGGTATCTTCGCCCGAACGACTTTCGGGAACGTAAGAACAAATAAGTTCGGTAGGGTTGCCGTTTTCGTCAACTATAACGTCGTCACACTTAATAATGTACGCGTTTTTAAGTCTAACGTATCCGTCTTTTTTAAGCCTAAAATATTTAGGTGGCGGATTTAACGAAAAATCGTCTTGCTCTATAAATAAAGTTTTACCAAACGTAACGCTACGCTTTACGGAATTTTCGTCGCTTGGGTTAACGTCAAACAAAGTGTATTCTTCACCTTGATAGTTAGAAATGGTAACTTTTAAGGGGTTTTCAACCGCCATAGCCCTTTCCGCGTTTTTGTTAAGGTAATCTCTAATAAAATGCTCAAAGTAACTAACTTCAATCTCGCTGTTTGCCTTAGCAACGCCTATTTCTTCACAGAAATTTTTAAGCGCCTCAGCAGGAACGCCTCGGTTTCTAAGCCCCGTAAGAGTAGGCATACGCGGGTCGTCCCACCCTTCAACGTTACCGTCTTCAACGAGTTTTTTAAGATAGCGCTTGCTCATTACCGTATTAGTAATGTTGAGCCTTGCAAACTCAATTTGGCGTGGTTTGTGGCTAACGCCGGTATTTTCAATAGTCCAGTTATAAAGTGGGCGGTGGTCTTCAAATTCCAGCGTACAAAGTGAGTGGGTTACCCCTTGCATACTGTCGCAAATAGGGTGAGCATAGTCGTACATAGGATAAATGCACCACTTATCGCCCGTTCTATGGTGAGTTGCGCGAAGAACTCTGTAAATAACCGGGTCACGCATGTTGATGTTAGGCGACGCCATATCTATCTTAGCGCGAAGAACCTTTTCGCCGTCTTTATAAACGCCGTTTTTCATTTCTTCAAAAAGTTTTAAGTTTTCTTCTATCGTGCGGTTGCGATACGGGCTTTCGATACCGGGCTCGGTGAGTGTACCGCGGGTGTTTTTAATTTCTTCTGCCGAAAGGTCGCAAACGTATGCCTTACCGTCTTTAATAAGTTTAACGGCAAGGTTATAAATCACGTCGAAATAATCGGAGGCGTAGTGCATTTCAAACCATTCAAAGCCAAGCCATTTAATGTCTTCTTTAATCGCCTCGACGTATTCGGTTTTTTCTTTTGACGGATTAGTGTCGTCAAAGAAAAGGTTGCAAACGCCGTTATACTTTTTAGCCGTGCCAAAGTTTAAGCATAAACTTTTAGCGTGACCTATGTGAAGATAGCCGTTAGGTTCAGGCGGAAAGCGAGTGTGAACGGTATTTACCACTCCGCTTGATAGTTCTTCGTTAATAATGTCTTCAATAAAATTTTTGCTTTCGGTAATATTTTCCATATAAAGCCCCGTTAAGTTTGAGTTTTAATTTATTTTAACACAAATTTTTGTAAATATCAATAAATTATTAACCTATATTTATTTTATCTATAACTATTACTTGACATAACCGCTAATTTTTAATAAAATATTAAAAAATACAAATAATAGAGGTGTAATCGTGGAAAAAAGAGCAGTAACGATGGAAAAACTCGTAAACCTTTGCAAAACGAGAGGTTACATATTCCCCGGCAGTGAAATATACGGAGGTTTAGCAAACACGTGGGACTACGGCCCCTTAGGCGTAGAACTTAAAAACAACGTAAAAAAGGCGTGGTGGCAAAGATTCGTTCAAGAAAATAAGTATAACGTAGGTTTAGACGCGGCAATTCTAATGAACCCTCAAACGTGGGTAGCGTCCGGTCACTTAGCAGGGTTTTCGGATCCGCTTATGGACTGTAAAGAGTGCCACGAAAGATTTAGAGCCGATAAACTTATTGAAGACTGGGTTCAAGAAAACAACTACCAGTTAGAAAAGGGTATTGACGCGTTTACCCACGAAGAAATGAAGGCCTTCGTGGAAGAACACAATATACCTTGCCCAACTTGTGGTAAACATAACTTTACTGACATTAGGCAATTTAACTTGATGTTCAAAACTTTCCAAGGCGTTACCGAAGATAGTAAAAACACCGTATATCTCCGCCCTGAAACGGCGCAAGGTATCTTTACAAACTTTGTAAACGTTCAACGCTCGGCAAGAAGAAAAGTTCCTTTCGGTATTGCTCAAATCGGCAAATCGTTTAGAAACGAAATTACCCCCGGTAACTTTATATTTAGGGTAAGAGAGTTTGAACAAATGGAACTTGAATTCTTCTGTAAGCCTGGAACCGACCTTGAATGGTTTAACTACTGGCGTTCGTTCTGCCGTCAATGGCTTCTTGATATCGGTCTTAAAGAAGAACATTTAAGGCTTCGCGACCACTCGCCCGAAGAACTTTGTTTCTACTCGAAAGCAACTACTGACTTTGAGTATTTATTCCCGTTCGGTTGGGGTGAACTTTGGGGCGTAGCAGACAGAACTGATTACGACCTTACTCAACACCAAAACGTTTCTAAGAAAGATTTATCCTATTTCGATAGCGAAACGAACGAAAGATACGTTCCTTACGTAGTAGAGCCGTCGCTCGGTGTTGAAAGATGCGTTCTTGCCGTTTTATCGGGCGCGTACGACGAAGAAGTGGTTGGCGAAAACGACGTTAGAACGGTGCTTAGATTACATCCGTGCCTTGCTCCTTTCAAAGCGGCAGTTTTACCGCTTAGCAAAAAACTTGGCGATAAGGCTATGGAAGTTTATAGCGAACTTTCAAAATACTTTATGGTTGATTACGACGAGGCAGGTTCTATCGGTAAGCGTTACCGCCGTGAAGACGAAATAGGTACGCCTTTCTGTATCACTTATGACTTTGATAGTGAAGTTGATAACTGCGTTACCGTTCGTGACCGTGATACTATGGAACAAGTTAGAATTCCTATTAGCGAGTTAAAATCTTATATTGAAGAGAAAATTAGATTATAAGTCGTTATTTACTGCGTTATGCTTTGTTCTTTGCATTTTTGCAAAATTCCTGCGACCAACAAGGTCGCTCCCTTCTGCAAAAACACAAACGCCTTGCCTAACTTGTAACTAACGCCTTAATAAGATTTTATAGTCGTAATAAAAAAAGAAAAAACGTAAAAAAGCAAGACAAACGTCTTGCTTTTTGTTATAATAAACCTATGAGTAATGAAATTAGCGAAAATTTAATACTTAAATACGCAAAAACCCCAAGAAAAGTTGCGGTTTTTGATGAAGTTTATTCCACTAACGACACGATTAAGGGTTTAGACGTTGACTTAGTGGTTGCTAAATCTCAAACGGGCGGTAGGGGAACTAACAATAGAAAGTTTTATTCGCCAAAAGGTGGAGTGTATTTAAGTTTTAAGATAACTAATTTATCTACGTTGCCGTCAAAACTAAATTTAATAACCCCATACTTTGCAGTAGTTACGGCAAAGGCGATTGAAAAAGTTGCTGGTGTAAAATGTCAAATTAAGTGGGTAAACGATATACTTATAAACGGCAAAAAAGTAGCAGGTATATTGACTGAAAGCATCATTTCAGGTAATAATATAGATAGTGTAATAATAGGCGTTGGTATAAACGTAAAAAGGCAAAACTTTCCTAATTTTATATTAAATACGCCAACGTCAATTGAAGAGGAAACGGGGCTTGAAATTGACGTAAACCGCCTTATAGCCGAACTTTTATCTGGAATTGACGATATTTTAGAAAAATTAGAAAGTAAAAATTTCATCTCTTATTACCGCGATAATTTATACCTTTTAGATAAAGAGGTTAAGATAACGCAAGCAGGCAAAACGCATATAGGAAAGGTAGTTGGGATAACGGGTGATTTAGCCCTTTCGGTTATGGTAGAAAATAAGATTATAAACTTTATATCAGGCGACGTTACCGTTTTATAATAGGTAGCGTTTTTTATTATATAAAAAATATAAAAAAGCGTTGACAAGTTTAATATCGCTTGATATAATTACAACATAAATAACGCGCAAGCGCGCGTAAAGTTGAAATTAAAAGGAGATTTTAACTATGAAAAAACTTAGCACATTAATTGCAATTTTACTTATTGCTACAATCGGTGGCGTTTACGCTACTTGGAACTACTCGCAAGGTGAGGTAACTTCAAGAACTTCTTACTTTGACGATATTACTAAAATTACCGATAAAGTTGTTGACAATGCAAAAGGTGAAATCGTTATTACCAAAAATGATTTAGCAATCACTATCGACGATAGCGATAATGACCACTTTGCAGAGTGGAAACTTACCGGCTCACTTACCGTAACCTTTACACCTAACGCTGGCGCTGACCAAACGGTTAAAGATTCTGGTATTGACCTTGAATGGAGTTTATTAACTACAAACAGCGGTACCGGTTCTACAACTTGGGTTTACGAAGGTGTAAATGTTTTCTTTGTTAAAACTGATGCAGTTACTCTTTCAAAAGATAATGCAGATAAGACTTCTACCCCCGGTTCGTTTATTTGGACTATAGAAGCAAGCGACCTTATCTCTAAAATCACTTTCTACAATACTGAATACTCAGATACTGTTAATAGACCTACTACTGGTGAAACCCCTGTTAATAGTAACCTTAAATTAGATACCGTTGCTAAATACGACGCATTCAAACTTGCATTGCACTCTGGTACAATCGGTATTAAAATAGCAGAAAAAACCGCTTAATTACTTACGTATAAGCCTTAGGAGGCGAAAGTTGTGTCAGGCTTTGACATTTACGTCTTTCTAATTTGCCTAATTGTATTTGCATTACTTGCTGGCATTTTTACTTGGTTTACCGTTTACGTTATAAAAACAGGCGTTAAACTTATAAATTTAGGCGCGGAAGACGAAAAAATTAAAACTGAATACGTAAAGACTAAAAACGCAACCAAACGCGCGAGAGCCTTGTCGATTTTTGACAAGGTTTTTTCGCTTGTGGTCTGCACGTTGGTAATTGCCTTTTTCGGTATATCCGCCTGCGTTAATATTGAAAGCACTAAAACGGTTAGCGACGTGCCCGTTATACAAGTTGTAAAGAGCGCGTCGATGGCGACAAGGTATGAAGAAAACGAGTATTTATTTAAGTATAATATTCAAGACCAAATTAAAGCGTTCGATTTAATTACCGTTTATAAACTTCCTGATGAAAAGGACTTAAAACTTTATGATATAGTAGTATATGAAGTAGACGATATGCTCGTAGTTCATAGAATAGTTGGTATTGAAGAGCCAAACGCCGAGCATAGCGAAAGATATTTCCGTTTGCAAGGTGACGCTGTTCACGTTCCCGATAAATTCCCAGTAACTTATAATCAAATGAAAGGTATATATCGCGGAGAAAGAATACCTTTTATAGGTAGTTTTGTAGTATTTATGCAGTCGCCTGCGGGGTATTTGTGTATACTTCTCGTATTGTTTGTTATGTTTGCCATTCCTATCGTTGAGAAACGATTGCTAAAAATAAAACTTGCAAGGCTTATAGAAATAGGTTTTATAACTGATGACGGTGAAATTATAAACGAGCCTTTAACTCAAACTGAAACTGAAAGCATTAAAGAAGTTTTAGAAGAAAAAGAGCCTATATTTGGAAATGAAACGGCAGTAACTTATTCACCGCAAATTTTATATACTGACGTTTCAAGCGGTAATTTTGAGCAAGGCTTAGTAGAAGAAAAGTTTATTAAAAAAGAGTGGTATGAAAGTGCTGGCAAGGCTAAAACTTTCCGCGAAAAGCACGATACCGCAAGTAAAGAAGTTTTATATAGATATAATGAAATTGTTAAGCATCTATATAAGATAAAGGGCTTACACGTTTGGGAAGGCAAAGCGTACGAAACGTATAAAAAGGGTAGAATGCCTATTGCAAGGCTTGTGTTTAAGGGTAAATCGCTTTACGCTTACTTGGCGCTTAACCCAAGCGATTACGTTAACACTAAATACGTATTTACTGAGGCAACGTCAAGCAAAACTTTCAAAGACTATCCTATGCGTGTAAAAGTATCGTCAAATAGGCAAATTAAGTGGGTTAACGAACTTATAAATGATATCGCTAAGAATAACGAACTTTATATGTACGCTTTGAGTACGCTATTTTCAATAAAAGGCACGAATAAAACTTTTGAGCAAAAACTCAAAGAATTATCTCCCGAAATGAAAAATAGATACGCTTTAATAACTGATTATTTATCAACTATTGAAGGCGTAAACGTAAAAAATAGTAGGAAACACGTAACCTATAAAAAAGGCTTGCAAGCGATTGCAAAACTTAAAATTATAGGAAAAACCTTAAACGTATATCTAAATTTACAACCTAAAAAATTCAAAAACACTAAATATAAATTTATTGACGTATCAAGCAAAAAAGCCCACGAAACCTATCCTATGCGTGTAAAAATCACGTCTGATAGGCAAGCAAGATGGGCGATAGAACTTATTAAAAAAGTATAAACATAGGGAGGAATACGGTATGGTTAGCAAAATATCGAAAAAAGCAACTGTAATTATTATAATCGTATTCCTTTTTTGTATTACTGGTGTTTACGCTACGTGGAGTTATTCAACAGGTCCCGTAATTCCTAAATCGGCTAACGTAGACATTCAGTTTTTCCCTTGGGAGGGTGAAGAAATTCTTCCAGAAGATGAAATAGGTTACAACCATCGTCAACTTATTGAAAATATCTTAAATGGAACTATGATAAGCGGTGGGCAGACTGTTGAAATCGGTATGAATAATCCAGATTCTGCATTAAGCCAAGAAATTGACGACCGCATTACGAGTAACGGATTCTGGGACCCAGCGCGATACACGTTTGGTAGTATGGACGCGCGTGACAACTCTGAAATGAGTAACCTTTTCGGGCTTGCAGCAAGTCAACTTTCATTTATGATTTACATGCCAAAAAACGATAAAAACGTAAGGTATTTATACACAACTGGCGTGTATCTTGGCGAAAGTGGTTGGCTTTTAAGTAGCGCAAACCCCACCTATGCTATCGGCGAGAGAATATATCCTATATATAGAACTAAAATTGTTTACAAAGAGGTCGGTGTTGACGATAAAAATAAACCTGTTTACGAGTGGGTGGCTGAAAAAACCGTGCTCGGCTCTGCGGAATCTTCTTATTATGAAAACGATACGTTTGGTTCGGGTGTTATTCAAAACCCAGCGTTTGAGCCTACTACTTTTAAGCCGATAAGTTCAATTGATTGTGAACCGGGCGAAAGCGCAGTCGTACTCGGGTCTAACACCTCTAACGCTATTTGGACTTACGTTGGTCAATCGTTAAGCGGTCAAATA
>JAZLBK010000096.1:0-8439 GCA_045613665.1 Christensenellaceae bacterium
TACCTTTTTGTTTTCAAGGTATGAAAGCACGCTTTTGCCAACGCCGTGCGAACGAATAACCAAAGTATCCCCTTCTTTAACCATAGATAAATCATCAATAGTTATAACGCCTTTTTCACTAAGCGTTTTAAGAACGCCTTCGTTATGTATTATTTCTCCGTAAACGTACACGGGCTTGTTAGGTAGTGAAAGAACGGTATCAACCGCACGCTTAACGCCCATACAAAACCCGCTGTTTTTTGCAAGTATAATTTCCATTATTTTTTACGTTTTTTCGACTTTTCTTCTTCAACAAGTTTGAAAATTTCAAGTTGAAGTTCGCGCATTTTCTCCGTTAAAATTTGAGTGCAGTTTTGAGAAATCTCGTCGTTAAATTTTTGACCGTAAAACTCAGAAAAATCAAATGATTTGCCTATGATAACGTAGCCCTTTTTGAACATTTTAAGTCTATCGTAGATAATAATAGGTGTAATTTGCGCTTGACCTTTAATTGCAAAAAGCGCTGTACCTTGCTTAATTTCTTGAAGGTCGTTAGTGTCAAAATTTCTTCTACCTTCTGGGAAAATTGCCAAGCGCTTATTTTCTTTAAGGACTTGTAACCCCTCTTTTATACTTGATAAACTCGGTTTATCTCTATCGATAGGAATTGAGCCAAGTTTTCTAAGAATTCCGCCAAAAAATTTATTTTCATACCACTCTATCTTAGATAAAAACACCGTTTTATCGGGATAAAGCGCGCCTACCGCCAAAACGTCAGCCTTTCCAAGATGGTTGCAAACTACTATTCTTTTACCGTCTTTAACTAAATTTTCTTTACCAAAAACTTTAACTCTATAAAAGAGTTTGTAAAAAAGAAACAATAACGGTCTAAAAATTTTGTAAAACATAAAATTACCTCTCTTTAACGTAACTAAGCACGAAATTTACAACTTCGTCGGCACTCATAGTGGTAGTGTCAAGATAAATAGCGTCGTCCGCTTGGCGAAGTGGCGCAAACTTGCGGTGCGAATCGTTATAATCACGCGTTGCAATCTCCTCTTTTAACGCCTCTTTATCTACCGTTTGACCTTTTGCAATTAGTTCGTTGTATCTTCTTTCAGTTCTCTCTTCAAGCGACGCGGTAACGAAAAATTTATATTTGGCGTTAGGTAAAACGTGAGTTCCTATATCCCTACCGTCAAGCACGCAATCAATACCGCTTGCAATCTCTCTTTGAATTTCAACTAATTTTTCTCTAACACATTGATGCGCGGACACTGCCGACGCTTTCATCGAAATTTCGTTTTCTCGAATTTTTTCAGAAACGTCCTCTTCTCCAAGATAAGTTCTTTGCGCACCGTCAACGTATTTAACGGATAAGTAGACAAGTGGAAGTATTTTTTTAACTTGTTCTTCGTCTTTACAATCAACGCCGTTTCTATGCGCAACTAAGCCAACCGCCCTATACATTGCGCCGGTATCAAGATATAATACGTTGAGTTTTTTTGAAATTGCCTTAGCAATCGTTGACTTACCGCTCCCAGCAGGTCCGTCTAACGCTACGTTTATCATATGCCACCTACTTTGATTGTATCCCACAAGAATTAGCCGTTGAAAATGCTATTTGAAGATTAAAACCGCCGGTAAAAGCGTCAACGTCTAAAACTTCGCCTATAAAATACAATCCTTTTATTATTTTACTTTCCATAGTTTTGGGGTTTATTTCGTTAACCGAAACACCACCGCTTGTAATTACCGCCTCGTTAACACCCCTTAGCGAATTAAATTCAAACTCTAAATTTTTAATTGTGTCAACAAGTCTTTCACGTTCGCTTGCAGTTAATACCGCAATTTTTTTATTTTCTATAAGGTTAGAATTTTTAATAACTAACGGAATTATCGCTTTTGGAAGTAACGCGTCAAGCGAATTTTTAAGTTCTTTATTTTTATTAAGTGAAAAATCTCTTAAAACGCGTTTATCAAGCGTTTGTTTATCAAGCGCGGGCTTTAAGTCGATAGAAAACTTAACAAAGTTAGATTTACGCCTTGAAAGTAACGCTGAACAAGTTAAAACGAGCGGTCCAGAAATTCCGTAGTGAGTAAACAACAATTCGCCTTGTTCGGTGTAAAACACCTTGTTTTTATCGTACGCGGTTAGTCTAACGTTTTTAAGAGTTAAGCCTTGAAGTTCCTTATAACTATCGCCTTTAAGGTTAACACCGCAAAGTGACGGATATAGTTCCGTTACCGTGTGACCTAACGATTTTGCAAAGGTAAAGCCATCACCCGTAGAACCGGTTGACGGGTAAGTAATACCGCCCGTAGCAACAACCACTTTATCCGCAAAATATTCGCTTTTATCGGTTAAAACACCGCTAATTATATTTTCGTTAGTATTGATTTTTACAACCGTTTCATTTAGTTTAATATCAACGTTTAACCTTAAAAGTTCGTTTTGTAAAGCCTTAATAACGTCACTTGATTTATCGCTTACAGGGAAAACTCTATTTCCCCTTTCAACCTTTAACGGCAAGCCTAAATCTTCAAAAAACCGCATGGTGTCGGCAGGCGAAAAGGAATAAATTGCACTTGATAAAAACTTAGGGTTAGAAACTACGTTGTTAAAAAACTCATCAATCTCGCAGTCGTTACAAAGGTTACATCTACCCTTTCCCGTTATATAAAGTTTTTTGCCGAGTTTTTCGTTCTTTTCAATTAAAGTAACGTCAAACCCCAGCCTTTTTTGGAGTATGGCGCATAGCATACCCGACGCGCCACCACCTATAATAATTACTTTCATTTAAGAGATAAACCTTTAAGTTTTAATAATGCGTTTTCATCAGTTACGCGATGAGTTACGGGCGTTACCGTAACGTAATTTTTTGCCGAATAGTAAACGTCGGTATCAAAATCTTTCTCGTTGGGTGGAATAGGCTCTCCTATAAGTTTATATGTATATTCTCCCGTCTTAATATATCCGTCTGAATACTTACATACGCCCGTTCTACAAAACTTAACGCCTTGTATTTCGCTTTCGCATACGTTTGGCAAATTTACGTTAAGAGTATAAGAACCACTTGTTAAAGACAATAACTTATCAAATATTTTTTCTATAATTTTAGCGTTTTCAGTAAACTTAAAATCTCTAAAACCAACGTTAGAAAAGGCAATAGCAGGAATATTTTCAACGTTAGCCTCAAAACAAGCGTTTACCGTTCCACTATAAAATACGTCACTACCAAGATTAGGGCCTTGATTTATCCCGGCAACAACTAAGTCAAACTCGCTAATTTTATTAGTTAAAGCGAATTTAACACAGTCGGCTGGAGTGCCCGAAACGGTAAAAGAATTTACACCCTCTATCTCGTCTACGGGAACAACGTCAATATTTTTATGAAATGAAACGGACCGCGAATACCCCGAACGGTTACCCGTTGGAGCAAACACGGTTACGTTGTGCTTATTTTTTAGAACGTTAGCAAGAACTTTTAACCCTTCGCTAAAAATTCCATCGTCGTTACAAACTAAAATATTCATTACTATACTGGGTAAATTTGAGACTTTGCAAGGTCAGCGTCAACCTTTTTATCTCTTGCAAGCCTATACTTAAAGAAATTTATAGCCACTTGATTGAAAAGCGCGTAAGAAAGTACGTCTTCCTCTTGGGTATAATACTCTTTAATTTCTTGCTTGAATTTTTCATACTCTGGCTCGATTAAATCAGCCGGACGACAAGTAACGCGTTTCTCGTCACCTAAAATCTTTTTCAAAACGTCAGCATCAGGCTCGCCTATAAGTTTACCGTACTCACCTTTTATAAGCGACTTAAACTCTTTGGTAACCATTTTATAGCGTTCATTTTGCAATACGTTAAGAACTGCTTGCGTTCCTACGATTTGTGATGACGGCGTTACAAGTGGCGGATAGCCAGCATCTTTTCTTACGTTTGGAACTTCCGCTAAACACTCGGTAAGTTTATCAAGTTTTCCAGCCTGTTTTAATTGCGACATAAGGTTGGAAAGCATACCGCCCGGAACTTGATAAATCAAGGTATTAACGTCAATTTGACGAACTTTCGGGTTGAGTATACCGTCACTTTCAAGCCTTTCGGCAACTTTTTTGAAATGTTCGTTGATAGGAACTAATTTTTCAATATCAATTTGGGTATCGTATTCGGTTCCTTTAAGCGTTGCAACAAACGGTTCGGTTGCAGGCTGGCTCGTACCGTTACCCATTGAAGATAACGCGCAGTCAACTATATCGCAACCCGCCTCAATAGCCTTTAAGTATACCATATCGCCCGTACCAGTCGTATTATGAGTATGAAGATGAATTTTGGTTGAAGGTTTTAACACCTTTTTCATATCTTTAATAATACTGTAAGCGGTGTACGGAAGTAAAATATTCGCCATATCTTTAAGGCAAATGTTATCAGCGCCCATTTCTTCAAGCACTTTTGCTTTTTTAACAAAATACTCGTTGGTATGAACGGGGCTTGTGGTATAACAAATAGTCGCCTCGCAAACGGCACCGTAATCGCCTTTGTATTTGTTAATAGCGTTCATAGCGCACTCTAAGTTTCTTTCGTCGTTAAGTGCGTCAAACACCCTAATTACACCTATGCCGTTTCTAATAGACGCTTCGACGAATTTTTCAACAACGTCGTCAGCGTAATGTTTGTAACCAAGCAAGTTTTGACCGCGAAGTAACATTTGAATAGGTGTTTTTTTAATATATTTTTTAAGTGTACGAAGTCTTTCCCATGGGTCTTCGTTCAAAAAGCGCAAGCAACTATCAAAAGTTGCGCCACCCCAACCTTCAAGCGAATAATAACCTATATCGTCAAGTCTTTCAAGCATAGGTATCATTTCGTCAAGGCGCATACGGGTAGCCGCTTGGGATTGATGCGCGTCACGCAATATCGTTTCTGTAATCAATACTTTTTTAGCCATAAAAATCTCCTAAAATCAACCGCACATTGCAAGTAATACACCGGCAGCAATAGCCGAACCTATAACGCCTGCAACGTTTGGGCCCATAGCGTGCATAAGTAAGTGGTTATTTGGGTCAGCCTCCCTGCCCACGTCTTGCGAAATGCGGGCAGCCATAGGCACGGCAGACACGCCAGCCGAACCTATAAGTGGGTTAACTTGACCTTTTGTTAATTTGCACATAAGTTTTGCAACGAGCAAACCACCGATTGTTCCTATGCAGAACGCAGTTAAACCTAAAACTATAATTTTAATAGTGTCAAACGATAAAAATACCGAACCCACAGCCTTAGAGCCAACCATAAGCCCAAGGAAAATAGTAATGGTGTTCATTAGTCCGTTCGACGCGGTATTTACTAATCTTTCAGTTACGCCCGACTCTTTAAGTAAGTTACCAAACATCAACATACCTAAAAGGGGAATAGCGTCTGGAAGAATTAAGCCAACAACTAAGGTAACAAGTAGCGGAAATACGATTTTTTCCACTTTTGAAACGCGCCTTAACTGTTTCATTTTGATTTTGCGCTCTTTTTCCGTTGTTAAAAGTTTCATAATAGGCTTTTGAATAAGCGGAATAAGCGCCATATACGAATACGCGGCAATAGCAATAGCCGGCAAAAGCTCGTCGGCAAGTTTTTTGGTAACGTAAATTGCAGTAGGACCGTCCGCACCGCCGATAATACCTATTGCGCCAGCCTCGGCTGACGTAAAGCCTATAAGCCTTGCGCCTAAATAGGTTAAAAATATACCAAGTTGCGCCGCCGCACCTATAAGCATACTTTTAGGGTTTGCTATAAGCGGACCAAAATCAGTCATTGCGCCGATACCAAGGAAGATAATCGGTGGGAAAATAACCCAGTCAATACCCTTATAAACGTAATAGAATAAGCCTTGGTCTCTTATAACTTGTTCGGTAGAAATAGTTAATGAATTTGCAAGATATTCTATATTAGAACCAACAACTCTAACAGATTCAGTATTTAATATTTGTCTAAACTGTTCAATCGTAATTTGCTGGGATTGATTAAAAGTTTGCAATAATTCGCTAAGCGTACCCCTTGCAACTTCAACGTTGGTTAAACTGTTTGTAACAACGTAGCCCTTAGTTCCAAACAAAATTCTATACGCGCCTGGAACGTTAACTATAAATATACCAAACGCAATAGGAAGAAGTAAAAGTGGCTCGAATTTTTTAACGATAGCAAGATATACAAGGACGAAAGAAATTAAAACCATCACTATATTTTGCCAGTTGGCTGTACCGTCAATAAGCGAATATATACCCGTACTTTGCCAAAGGCTAACAAGCGCGTCTTTAACCTCTTGCCCGAAAGACCCTGCTAACAAGGTGAATATGGACATATTTTCTCCTTTTAACCTATAACCGCCATAACGTCACCAGTGTTAACGTTAGAGCCTACTTGTGCCTTGAACGATACAACTCCGTCACAAACAGCGGTAATATCGTTATCCATCTTCATTGCTTCTAAAATTAAAATTACGTCACCCTTTTTTACGGTTGCACCTTCGCTAACCTTATAGGCCTTAATCATGCCGGGCATAGGTGCTTCCATCTTAGTTCCGCTTGTAACCGCTTGCGTCGGCTTAGTTTCTACGGGCGCAGTAACGGGTGCTTGATTAACCGAAGTAGCGCTTGCAGTTGCGCCAACTTCTTCAACACCTACTTCATATTGTTTACCTTCAATAGTAACTATAAATTTACGCATATATATAATTCTCCTTAAATTCTCTTGATTTTTTTAACTACGAAATCGCAAGTTGACTTCGTTTCAAAATAGTACGCTGAAATAACTGCAACGATAGCCGCTTTTATTTCGGGCGAAATTTCTTCGCTTTGATTTTTAACTATCTCGCCATTATCTTCAAATTTTTTAGGGTTTGCTTTTTGAGTTTTATTTTTTCCTATAAATTTACCGCATAAAGTAACTGACACTACGATTATAAGCATACCCAAAAAGACGATAAGTAGCCCTAACACAAAAACAAATATACCGTTTCCTAATGGAGTATTCATAAAACCACTCCTTAAAGTATCATTTGAAGGGCAGAAATTACGTATTGACGAACGTTTTCAGGTTCAATAATATTGTCAACACAGCCAAGTTTAGCCGAATTGAACCCGTCTTGCTCTTCAAGATATTTGTTTGATAATTTTTCAATTTCACAAGCGTCAACCGTGCCGAAAGTTGCGCTAATTCCAGCATAACCGTCAAGCAACGCAATTTTTGCGCCTGCAAAAGCAAAATTATAGTCGCTACCAAGCGATTTTGATGCAAAAGCATATCCTAAACCTATCGCTTTGCCGTAAACTACTGTAATACGCTTTAAGGCTGAAAGGTTAGAAAGCATATTCATAAACTCAACCATTACGGGCGAATTTGAAGTTTCTTGGTCAACCTTTATACCGTTAGTATTAACGAAAGTTACGATAGGAAGATTATTTTTGGTTGCAAACGCAACGAAATTTTTAATTTTAAGAACTACGTCAAGCGTGATATCAACGCCATCTTCTCCACCGCCAAACACGATACCAGCCGTTGAAATACCGCCAACTCTACCTATACCAGTTGTAACTAAGTTAGCATAATCTTCGTTCATTTTAATAAATTCGCCGTTATCAAAAGTTGCTTTAATAAGGCTTTCAGCATCAGCCCCGTCGTTTAATGCTGGCGAACTTCTCATAAAATCGTCATTGCTATCGACTTCATAACCGGAAAATTTCGGTAAAACGTTAAGAATTTGTAAAATTTTACCCTTAACTTCATCAAGCGAATTTACGTTAAAAGTTTTAACTAAATTTTTAGCACCAGAAACGTCGTCAACCGAAACCCCGTCAACACTTGCCGATATTACTTTTGGGCTTGCGTAAGAAATACAAGCGTTATTAACCGTAAACGTAAAATCAGCGTTGCTTGCAAGTAATGCGGTTGAACCTAAAACGTTACCCGTTGCTATAACGAATTGTGGAACTACTTCCTTTAACGCGTTAGATGCTTGTAATAAAGTAGAAATACCTTCTAAAACTCCTACCCCCTCGCCCATTTGAACGCCTTGGCTTTCAAGAAAATACACCACGGGAATTTCTTGATTATACGCTTTTAATAAACACTCTGCAATTTTATCGGCGTTTGCCTTAGATATACTACCGCCTAATACGTTTTTGTTTTGTGCAACAACGTAAACGGGAAACCCGTCGATAGTAGCGTAACCGGTAACAACACCAAGCCCGTCAACAGCCGAATTATTAAAATCGTTTTTAGCAAAACTGAAAGCATTTATTTCAACAAAACTCTCTCCGTCAACAATTGAAAATATATTTTTTCTAACTTCGGATGTTTTTTCGTAAAGTTCCGCTTTTTTTGATTGTAACAAATCTAAATTAACCATAATATCCTCCATTATACTTTACTTAGTAATTATAATATAAATATTATAATTTTGCAATACC
>JAZLBK010000097.1:0-2974 GCA_045613665.1 Christensenellaceae bacterium
GACATGGCTACGATCCGACTTATTCGGTAGGCTCGCTACCTTTAATATAATAGAACTTTTCGCCGTTATTTGATATAACTTCTTTCTTGTTTAAGGAAAGTTCTTTTATATCTATATTTAATTCAACTACACCGTCAGGCATACTAAACGGCTTAGGCGTAGTGTTTTTGTATAGATTTTCAAAAACGTTTCGAGATATTAGCGTTGGCTCGTTGCCACCGGTTACGGAGTTTGGCATTAGTTTATTATCGTAATTTCCCACCCAAACGCCAACGATAGCGTCAGTTGTGTAGGCTATACTAAGCGCGTCAAAATTTCCATTTTCAGTGCCGTTTGTTCCCGTTTTAGCGCATATTTCATACGGTAATGAGCGAAGTTTTTTAGAAGTTCCGCTTTCAACTGAGTTTTTTAATATATCGTTAATAATATACGCTGTTTCTTTTGAAAATACCTTATTGCTGTTTTTGGTGTGCGAATATATTTTAACACCGTCAAAATAAATAGAATTTATAAATTTTGACTCGGTGTAATTACCACTATCGTTAAATACGGAATATTTATCGCATAGTTCTTTTAACGTTAAACCGTTACTTAAACTACCTAATGCGCAAGGTAAACCTTCATTTTTTATATCTAAATTCATTTTAGACGTGTATTTATTAGCTTTTTCAATTCCGTAACTATTAAGTAGTTTAACCGCTGGAACGTTAAGGCTATTTGATAGCGCGTATTTTACGGTAACTGCGCCGTGAAATCTATCGTCGTAATTCTTAGGCGAATATCCGCTTATATTTATTTTTTCGTCATCTATAATCGTGCTTTCTTTTGCGAAACCGTCGTTTATTATAGGGGCGTAAACAAGCCATGGTTTTACGCATGATGCAGGGCTACGTTTTAAGTTGGAATTATTACCATAAAACGCGGTAACACCGCCACTTTTAGAATTTATTACAATTTTAATTTCGTCGTAATCAACGCTTTTACTCGATATGCTTGACTGTAAATTTTCGTCAAGATAGGTGTAAATTCGTACCACGTTATTTCCATACGGCATAAAAATATTAGAGTTTTCAAATTCGCTAATGACTGCTTTTACGTAATCGTTATACGGGTTGTTTCCGTTGCCGATAGAAATTTTTATTTCCTTATCTACGTTAGCGTTATATTCGCTTTCGGTAATAAAACCAGAGTTTAGCATAACTTTAAGAACTAAATTTTTTCTTTTAATTGCTAAATCGTAGTTAGTGTCGGGCGAGTAGGTGTTTGGGGCTTTAATAATACCTGCAAGCATTGCACTTTCGTTTAGCGTTAAATTACTTGCGGACTTATTAAAATAGGTTTTAGACGCATCTTCAATACCATACGCGCCCTTACCAAAATAAATACTATTTAGATACATCTCTAAAATTTCGTCTTTTGTATATTCTTTTTCTAAGTTTAATGCAAGTTTTATTTCTTGCAATTTTCTTTTAAGAGTTTTTTCACTTGATAAATGTGTGTTTTTAATAAGTTGCTGAGTAATTGTCGACGCGCCTTCTTTGAACGACGCGCTCTTAATATTAGCAAGCGTTGCGCCTAAAATCCGCTTAAAATCAATGCCGTTGTGAGAATAAAACCGCTTGTCTTCAATAGCGATAAACGCGTTTATCGTGTTACTACTTAAACTGTTTATTTTAACGTATTCACTTGCGCTACCGCCAGTTTTTTTAGCAACCAAATTACCTAACGCTGAATATATCTCGATAGTTTGAGTGTTTTTTATTAGTTTATTCTTATCGATTTTTACGTCTTTAACCACCGCGTAAGTTATAAAAATTGCACCTAACGAAAGTATTAAAATAACCGTAGAAATAAATGCTACTATTTTAAGCGTTTTACTCATATTGATAATAGTTTTATTATTTATTTTCTAAATATGCGTTAAGTTAAATTAAATAAGCGTAAAATTGCGTTTTATAGTTGAAATTTTTCAAAATATTATGTATAATAATATTTATGAAATATTATAAGATTGTAACCTACGGCTGTCAAATGAACGAGCACGAGTCGGAAAAACTTAGTGGTATACTTGAAAATTTAGGCTATTTGCTCACTGAAAGTGACGAAATGGCTGACGTTATAGTATTTAATACTTGTTGCATACGTGAAAACGCTGAACAACGCGCATACGGCAATATAGGCGCGCTTAAAAGGTTAAAAAAGGCAAACAAGCATAAAATTATAGCAGTAGGCGGTTGTATGCCACAACAAAAAAATAAGGCTGAAATTCTAAAAAAGAAATTCCCTTTTATAGATATTATTTTCGGCACGCACAACCTTGCTGATTTTGAAATTTTACTTAATAAACGCTTACAAACGGGTAAAAAGACGGTTGAAATATCTAATAACGAATATTCTATTAAAGAATGCTCTACCGTTAAGCGTTCAACTTATCCAAGCGCATACGTAAACGTAATGTACGGCTGTAATAATTTTTGCTCTTACTGTATCGTTCCATACGTTAGGGGTAGGGAAAGAAGTAGACAGCCAAGTGATATTTTAAGTGAAGTTAAAGCACTTGTTAATAGTGGTTATAAGGAAATAAATTTATTAGGTCAAAACGTTGACTCTTATGGGAAGGACTTAAATCCTGTGGTTGATTTTTCCACCCTTTTATCTATGGTTGCCGAAATTGAAGGCAAGTTTAGAATTCGATTTATTTCTAACCACCCAAAAGACATAAATGAAAAGGTTGCTTTAACCATCAAAAAATACGATAAAATATGTAATTCTATCCATTTTCCGGTGCAGTCCGGCAGTTCCAAAATTCTTAATTTAATGAATAGAAAATACTCACGCGAGGACTATCTTGAAAAGATTGAAATGCTACGAAAAATAGTTCCAGATATTAAAATTACCACCGATATTATGGTAGGGTTTCCTATGGAAACGGAAGAAGATTTTAACGATACGCTAAGCCTTGCATCAACCGTTG
>JAZLBK010000098.1:0-20428 GCA_045613665.1 Christensenellaceae bacterium
GTGTTAAGGTATTCTTCTAAATTGATAATAGTTGTAGATTTTGTTTTAGGGTAAAGGATTTTGTGGCCTTCAAATTCTACGTATACTTTATCTTTAGTACCAGTAAGAACAGCGTCAAAGAAGTTCATTTGTGGGCTACCGATAAAGCCTGCTACGAACATGTTTGCAGGATAATCGTAAAGTTTTTGTGGAGCATCAACTTGTTGAATATAACCATCTTTCATAACTACGATACGAGTACCCATTGTCATAGCTTCAACTTGGTCGTGTGTAACGTAAATGAAAGTAGTTGCTAAACGGTGGTGAAGTTTTGTAATTTCAGTACGCATTTGCGAACGGAGTTTAGCGTCAAGGTTTGATAATGGTTCGTCTAAAAGGAATACTTTTGGTTCACGAACGATTGCACGGCCAAGCGCTACACGTTGACGTTGACCACCAGAAAGAGCCTTTGGCTTTCTTTGAAGGTAAGTTTCAAGACCTAAGATACGAGCGGCTTCTTTAACTCTTGCGTCAATTTCTGCCTTGGGCATTTTGCGGAGTTTAAGACCGAAAGCCATGTTGTCATACACGGTCATGTGAGGATAAAGAGCGTAGTTTTGGAAAACCATCGCGATATCTCTATCTTTGGGTTGAATAAGGTTCATTTTGATACCGTCGATAATAAGGTCACCATCGGTAATTTCTTCAAGACCTGCAATCATACGAAGAGTGGTTGATTTACCGCAACCAGAAGGTCCTACGAATACGATGAATTCTTTATCTTGAATATCAAGAGTGAAGTCCGTTACGGCTTGAACGCCAGACGGATAAATTTTGTAAATGTGGTCAAGTAATAAGCCTGCCATATAAACCCTCCTAAAATGTTTTACCATAAAATAATAACATATACGCGCGAAAAAATCAATATACAATATGTACAAAATTTACCCTTTAATTTTGTAACAGCAACTAAAATTTTTTGAATTTATCTAATAAAATAAAAATTAAAAAGACGTTACGTATGAGCATATATAACGTACGTTATATATGATTATACGTTGTGTTTTTGCTAAAAACAAAAAAGCGGTTGCCCGCCTTTTTAGTTATGTTTTATTAAAGCAAGATACAGATAACTCCACCCTTACCTTCGTTTACGATTCTCGTTACCGTTTTTCTCATTTTGTTTTTGGTTTCAGTTTTCATAGAACCGATTTTTTGTAAAATTTCTTCACTTACAAGCGAGCAAAGTTGCTTGCCGAAAACGTCGGTTTTCCAAACTTTTTCGGGGTTTTCTTGATACTCGTTTTTCAAAAATTCAGCAAAGTCTTTACATTGTTTTTCAGTTCCAGAGATAGGTGAAACGTCCGCCGAAAGACCTATTTTTAGTAGGTGCATACAAGACGTGTTGGCCTTAATTTTAACGCCGTATCGTCCGCCCTGCTTAATAACTTCGGGCTCGCCAAGTTCCATATCGCAGTTTTCAGGAATTACTATGCCGTAACCGTTTTCGTCAACTTCCATAAGCGCCGATTTAAGTTTTCTATAATTATTTTTAGCAATGCAAAGTTCTTTAACGTAACTAATAAGTTCGTAGTCGCTTTCAATTTTATCGCCCGAAATTTGAGATAGCGTGTCGTAAAACAACCCGTCTTTAATTTTAAGGTCGTAATAAGCAGAGCCGTTGTCAAGATTTGCCACCGATTTAGAAACGCTGTCAACCTCGTCTACCGTTGAAAGCGCGTCTTCAATCACTTTATAGTGTTTCATTTTAGAAACTATTTGAGAAACGTCTTTAACCTTGTTTACAATTTCAGCGATAATAGGGCTATTGCTTGGTAAAACTTGCATCCATTTAGGAAGTGATATATCAAAAGTTTTAAGCGGAAATTCTAAAAGTAAATTTTCTAAAATTTCGTTAAGCCCGTCTTCGCCCACTTCTAAAAGATTGCATTTTATAACCTTAACGCCGTATTTGTCGGTTAAATTTTCAGCAAGCGTTTTTGCTTTTTCGCCGTTTTTATCAGCGGTGTTAAGAACTATTACGAAAGGTTTACCGCACTTTCTTAAATCTTCAACAACCCTTTCTTCCGCCTCAACGTAATTTTCGCGCGGGATATCGCAAACCGTACCGTCGGTAGTAACCAGCACGCCTACGGTAGAGTGGTCTTTAATAACCTTTTCAGTGCCTATTTCCGCCGCTTGTTTAAGTGGAATAGGCTGAGTTGACCAAGGCGTTTTAACTAATCTTTCAGCCCCATCTTCTTCTCCACCGAGCGCACCGTCAACCATATAGCCAACGCAGTCTATAAGCCTAACTTTTGCTTGCGCTTTTTTACCAACCGAAATTTTAACGCCTTCGGCTGGAACGAATTTAGGCTCAGTGGTAGTTATAGTTTTACCAGAGCCTGATTGTGGCATTTCGTCAATTGCCATTTTTAGTTTTTGTTTGTTGAGTATATTCGGTGTTACCATATAGTCCATAAACTTAGTAATAAACGTCGATTTACCCGTTCTTACAGGACCAACTACACCGATATAAATGTCACCGCCGGAACGTTTTGCGACGTCTTTATAAATATCGAACTTTTCCATTAAAAAAATCCTCCCGAATACTAATAAATGTATATGAGAAGATTTTTTTATTTATGCTAACCGTTTTTAAGTTTTATTTTTTTTATTTTTTTTCTTTATTTTAGATTCGCGTATCATTTGCAACCAGTTAGTCGGGTGTTCTTCGCCCGTTAACATTCGCTTTATGTTTTTTCTATGCGCGTACCAAGTTAAAATTATTATCGATACGATAAAAAAGTTTGTTAAACCTATTAAAGCGTAGTTAAGCGGTGTTGGCGCTTGACCTTCAAAATAGTTTTTATATACCGATAAGCACGCCATAAAAGCACCCGGGGTAGTTGCAATGAAAGAACCCATTGCGCCTATTTCAGTAATTAAAATAAACAAAATAGCAAGCGCACCGCTAATTACTGCAACGAGTGGATTACATACCGCAAACACGCCTATCGTAGTAGCAATACCCTTACCGCCCTTAAACTTCATAAGTGCGGGGAAGATATGACCTAATACCGCAAAAAAACCACAACCTACCTTGGCAACTTCGTTAATAGGTAGCGTTGTTCCTTCAAAGAACATATCCTTATATATAATATAGCCTATAAAAGTAGGCAAAGCACCTTTTACTATATCTAAAACTAACGTTAAAACGCCTATGCCTAAACCAAAGTTTCTACTCATATTCAAAGTGCCGGGGTTTCCGCTACCTAAACTTCTAATATCTTTCTTTTTAAGTTTAGAAATAATAACGGCAAAGTTAATATTTCCCATTAAATACGAGCCGATTGCAAGAAGTAAAAATTGCCACCAAAGCATGTAAAAAGATACCGTCATTCTTGCTCCTCCGATTTTTCTCTAATAAATAGTTTAATAGGCGTGCCTGAAAAATTAAAGGCGTTACGCAAAGTGTTTTCAATAAAGCGCTTATAACTAAAATGCATAAGTTCTTGATTGTTGACAAACATTATAAAAGTTGGCGGTTCAATACCGTCTTGAACGGTATAGTAAATTTTAAGCCTTTTGCCGTTTTTGGTAGGCGGGTCGGTAGTTCTAACCGCATCGCCGATAAGGTCGTTAAGCGTACCGGTAGAAATTCTTTGGCGTGCGTTTTGTAAACTTTCAAGCGCTAAACCTAAAATCTTTTCCGTTCTTTGCCCCGTTTTTGCCGATATAAATATGGATTTATAATAGTCCATAAACGCTAAGTCGCTATCCAACTTTTTGCGGAATTTTTCAATAGTAAAGGTATCTTTATCCACTAAATCCCACTTATTCATTATAACTACCGACGGTTTTCCTTGTTCGTGAACGTATCCTAAAATCTTTACGTCTTGCTCGGTTAATCCTTCCGTACTATCAATAACTATTAAGCAAACGTCAGCGCGACGGATTGCGCCAAACGCCCTTACAACGCTGTAATACTCAACGTCGTCATACACCGCTTTTTTCTTTCTTATACCAGCGGTATCTATAAGCGTAAACTTTTGATTGTTATAGGTAAAAGGCGTATCAATAGCGTCACGCGTGGTGCCTGCCACGTTTGAAACGATAGTTCTATCAAAACCTAAAAGTTTATTTGCTAAACTTGATTTTCCAGCGTTAGGCTTACCTACTATTGCTATTTTAACGGTGTCGTCTTCCTCTTCACTTGATACGCTTTCAAAGTTAGAACAAATTTCGTCAAGCAAATCGCCTAAACCTTTACCTTGCTCACAAGAAACGCCTATGGGCGCGCCTAAGCCTAATTCGTAATACTCGAAAAGAAGGCTTTCGTCATAAGTGTCAAGTTTATTTACCGCTAATACAATAGGTTTTTTACTTCTTCTTAGCATTGATGCAACTTCCACGTCAGACGCGGTAAGCCCACCCCTTCCGTCACACATAAACAAAATAACGTCGGCGGTGTCAATCGCAATTTCCGCTTGCTTTTTAATATGTATCCACATCTCGTCTTGCGATTTAAGTTCAATACCGCCCGTGTCAATTAAAGTGAACGCCTTTCCGCACCACTCCGCATCACAATAAATTCTGTCACGCGTAACGCCAGGTCTATCTTTTACTATTGAAATTTTTTTGCCGGTAACTTTGTTAAAAAAAGTAGATTTACCAACGTTTGGTCTGCCAACTACGGCTACTATGGGTTTTCTCATTTTATAATCCTTAAATTTTTACCGCCCGATAACGAGTTAAAGAAACTCTCTCCACTACCGTCGGTAACGATAATTTTCATATTTAACTTTTTAGCCATCTGCTTAGCCGAAACCCCGTCTAAAAACACGGCTTCGTCACACTTTAAGCACACGCTTGGAATAATTATTCCGTCATATTTTTGATTTTTTATATACGGGGTAACTGCGCTAATTATATCGCTAGCAACAAGTAACCCCGTGCAGTTTACGGTCGAACCGAAAAACTCGTTTATAACCTTAACCACTTGAACGGACAAGCCCTTTACGTGTTTTTCAACTAAACCAACGCTACTTTTAATATTATTATAAGCGCTTGTTCCCACTATTAAAAGGTAGTTCGCGTCGTTTTTGGTCGTTTTAAGAGAGTTTTTTAGTTCGTATTCAAACTTACTCGTTACGCCAACGCCGTTTTCAATTTGAGAAAAATCGTCGTAAAAATCAACGCTTTCAACCTTTCTTTCCGCCTTAAAATAAAACTCGTCGGCTGGCTTTATAAAGTTTTTGTTAAAACTTTTATTAAGTGCTTTAATTTGGTCTAAAACTCTACCTGCGTATTCTTTATCAATATCGTTAATTTCAAACAGCCCTTGTCTATGTTTTGTAATTCCACAAGGAACTACCGCAACCGACAGAACGTTTTTAAGAGAATATAGGTCTTTACAAGTTTTAGATAAAACTTCCCCGTCGTTAATAAACGGAACTAAAACTATTTGCGTATGTAATTTAATTCCGTTATCACTAAGTTTTTTAAGTTTTTGGAAAATATCTCCCGCAAAGCGATTGTTAAGTAGTTTTTTTCTAATTTCGCCGTCGGTTACGTGAACGGATACGTATAACGGGCTTAGTTTTAGCCTTATAATTCTATCAATTTCTTCACTTGAAACGTTAGATAAGGTTGCAAAATTACCGTGCAGGAAACTTTGACGGTAGTCGTCGTCTTTAACGTAAAGTGACGGGCGCATTCCTTTTGGCATTTGGTCAACGAAACAAAATAAACACTTGTTGTGGCAAGTTTTAATTTGCAAGTTATCACTTTCAAAGGTTAAACCCAAACTTTCGTCTTCATCTTTTTCAATCTCGTATTCAACAACTTCTTGTCCACTTTTAACTGTTAAAGTAAAAAACGTTTGACTGTCGAAATAAAGATAGTCAAGAATATCTACCGCATCAAAATTGTCGAAACAAAGTATTTCATCGCCCGATTTAATACCTAATTCATCGGCTATTAAGTTTTTAGTAACACTTGAAATTTTTAGCATACTTTATTTCTTTTTCTTTGGTGGATTTGGATTTTTATAAAATCCAAGCATGAAAATTATCGTTGAAAATATAAGTGCAATTATGGTTGCTACCCATAAAATCATTTGCGCCGTTATTACCTTAGTTGCAAAAAGATAACCGCCGAAAGTTGCAAATAAAATTGCAATAACAAGTTTATATACGGGGTATTTTTCTATTGCTTTATCATAACAATACGCCCTAACTAATTCAACCGCGCCCCTCATCCAAACGGCAAGCGCTAAAATTAGAGAAACTTCCAAGTAAAAAGTGGCAAATTGCGAAATAATACAGCCAAGCGCAATAAGAGAAAGCACGGTAAATTCTATAATAGAAAGAATTTTAACCGCTGTTATTTTAGTTCTAATTAGTTTTTTAAGAAGGTACGCTATAAGGTAAATAAACAGTACGCAAGAAATAACTATTTTAACAAACTTTTCTCCCCAACTTGCAAAAAATAAATCGGGGGCAGCGCTATTCCAAAAAGGCATAAACATAATAGACGCTATTATAAGTAACGCGCCTACGACGATATACGCCCAATAATATTTGGTTTGTTTAGTATTTATAAGATTAGTAACTTTTGCCATAAGGATTCTCCTTTATATTTTACTAAACCCGATTTTATTTAGAACTTGGCGAAAATAATCGGGGATTTCAGCCTCAAAACTAACTTCTTTATTAGTAGTTGGGTGGATAAACGACAATTTTTTAGCGTGAAGTAGTTGACCGTTTAACTTAAATTTTTGATTTTTATAGCCGTAAACGGTATCGCCAACAATCGGGTGCCCTAAGTGTTTTGAGTGAACTCTTATTTGATGCGTTCTACCCGTTTCAAGCGAAAATTCGCACAAGGTATAACCGCCCGCTTTTTCAATAACCTTGTAGTTGGTTACCGCCTTTCTTCCGCTTTCACTAACAGCCATTTGTGTTCTAATTTTAGTTGAGCGCGAAATATAAGTTTCAATTCTGCCTTCGTCTTGTTTAAGAGTTCCTTCAAGTAAAGCAATATATACTCTTTTGCAAGTTTTGTTTTCAATCTGCTTAGATAAACTTAAATGCGCCTTATCGTTTTTAGCAACTACGAGTAGACCCGAAGTGTCTTTATCAATTCTATGAACAATCCCCGGCCTTATAACGCCGTTAATTCCACTTAAACTGTCAAGATGATAAAGTAGCGCGTTTACGAGCGTATCGTCACCCGTTCCGCTACCTTGATGCACCGTTAAGCCTTGCGGTTTGTTAATTACTGCTAAGTCGCTATCTTGATAAACTATATCAATAGGAATATTTACCGCTTTAACTGAAATTTCACAAGGTTCAGGTATAACTACGTTAATTTCATTATTAAGAACGGTTAACTGCTTTGACTTAACCGCCTTATTATTTATAGTAACAAGCCCGTCATCTATAAGTTTTTGAACTTTGGCGCGGGAAAAATCAAGTTTTTTAGAAAGATAAACGTCAAGCCTTATACCGCTTTCGTCAACTGTTATCGTCATTATCTTCTCCTTTATCAAGGGGAATTTTTTTTCTAAAAACAGAGTCTTTATCCAAAAATAGAAGATAAATACACGTCATAATAACACCTATAACGAGCGCCGTGTCCGCCACGTTGAATATTGCAGGGAAAATTCGAGTGTTATAAAACAAAAATATAAAATCGCGCACCTTTGAAAGCATAAGCCTGTCAACTAAATTACCAAGCGCGCCCGCAAAAATAAGCGAAAGGGCTATTAAAAGCCATTTTGACACCTTGTTTTTCTTTACGATATTAAAGATGAAATATCCTAAAATAAACGCAAGCGCAATAAAAGTTACAACGGCAAAAAAGGTGATAGCCCAACTTTTATCACTTAAAAAACTGAACGCCGCGCCCGTGTTATAAGACAGTTTGAACTTTACAAGTTCGGGTATAACAACAAAATCAAAATTTTTGCTTTCGGCAAAATATTTAGTTATTAAGTCAACCGCTAAAACGCCCGCTGACGTAATTAAACATACGATATATATCATCAATTAGTAACTCCAAGTTCTTCAAGCAGAGTTTTAAGGTCAAGTTCGCCTTTGGGGTTGAGAACTTCTTCCATATCGAACCCGTTTTCGCTTTTGCCGAAAAGCGAAGGCCTTTGGGTATTCGACGCGCCCTCTTTGTCAATTAGTTTATAAATATCTTCAATTTTGTCTTTCGCGGTGTAATACTCTTCTTCGTTGCGCATTAAAATTTCGGTAATCATTTCGCTAACTACAACGAGTTTTCTCGTTTGGTCTGACGGGTATTCTTGTACCGTTTTATTAACGAAAGAGTTCCATCGCGCGTTGAATAGTTTTAATCTTTCAATTTCAATTTTATACTGCTCTTTGGCAGTTTGCGTAATATCTTGCGCGCGTTTTTTTGCGCTTTGAAGTTGATTGTTTGTAAATTTATCCATTTTTTATACTTACTTTCTTATTTCCGCAAGCATATCCGTTTTGAGTTTTAATAGCCTATCCGATAAGTCAACTTTATATATATGCGGTCTATCAAGGCGCAAATACTCGTCCCAAAAAGATTGCATTTCAGTTTTTGCATATAAAGCAATTTCTTTAACGCTTGGAAGTTTGTAAACAAGTTTGCCCTTTTCAACGACTTTTACTGAAAGTTCCTTTATTTTATAGTTGTTAAACGTGATTTTTTTCCACGTTTCAATAGGGTGAGTTATGGTAAGCGGTTTGCTTTCGTCAATAGTTTCATCAAAAAGCATAATAAGGTCGGCTTCCGCTTTGCCCGTTTCCCCGTCGTAAATTCTAACGATTTTCTTAAAACCAGGGTTGGTTATTTTTGCGCTGGTTTCGGAAATTTTAATTTTAGGCGTAACGCTACCGTCAATATTTACAACGCCTGCAAGTTTATAAACACCGCCAAGCGCAGGCATATCCGCGCTCGTTATAAGTTTAGTGCCTATACCCCAAGAATTGATTTTTGCGCCTTGAAGTTTAAGTGATTGTATGAGTTTTTCGTCTAAATCACCGCTTGCGCAAATAACCGCGTCGGGATATCCAGCATCGTCAAGCATTTTTCTTGCCTTTTTGGTAAGGTAGGCTAAGTCGCCACTATCTATTCTAATACCCTTTGGCTTTTTGCCTTGCGCTTTAAGTTCGTCAAAAACTTTTATTGCGTTAGGAATACCACTTTTAAGCGTATCGTAAGTGTCAACTAAAAGCAAAGCGTTATCGGGGTATATTTCGGCGTAAGCCTTAAACGCCTCGTATTCCGACGGAAAACTCATAACCCAACTATGCGCGTGCGTACCTGCAACGGGGATATCGAAAAGTTTACCCGCAAGAACGTTGCTTGTAGAATTACAACCGCCTATAACCGACGCGCGCGACCCGTAAATGCCAGCGTCAGGCCCCTGCGCTCTTCTAAGCCCAAACTCCATAACCAAATCGTCACCGGCGGAGTATCTAATTTTAGCCGCTTTCGACGCAATAAGCGTTTGGTGGTTGATAATGTTAAGAACTG
Organism: Christensenellaceae bacterium; assembly: GCA_045613665.1. Taxonomy (GTDB): domain Bacteria; phylum Bacillota; class Clostridia; order Christensenellales; family Borkfalkiaceae; genus HGM11412. The sequence continues at coordinate 9,520 of JAZLBK010000098.1, forward strand.
CCGTTTCTATAAGTTGAGCTTCAATAACGGGTGCTTTAACGGTTAAAATAGGCTCTCCTGGGAAAACCATAGTGCCTTCTGGCACGGAATAAATATCGCCCGTGAACTTTAAGCCTTCAAGATAAGTTAAAAATTCTTCGTCAAAAATCTTTATACTTCTTAAATAGTCAATATCGCTTTTTGAAAAACGGAAACCTAAGATATAATCGATAGCCTGTTCAAGCCCAGCCGCTAACGAATAGGTTATAAGTTCGTTTTGGCGAAAGAACACGTCGAAAATTACGATTTCATCGGCCTTATCTTTTTTAAGGTAGCCGTTCATCATAGTAAGTTCGTATAAGTCGGTAAGTAGTGTTAAATTGCGTTTAACTTCCATAATAAATTAGTCCTTAAATGATTTTATTTCAGGAAGAGGTTCTTCCTTTTCTTTTTCTTTTTGTTTTTCTTTTTCTAATTTTTCCATATAGGGAACGAAATCTTTTTTATCGTTAGTTCTTTCAACTATTAAAGAGTTGGCTTTAAGTAAAAACGGTATAAGCGCGGTTATAAGCGAAAGCCCAACTCCAACGATAACGATTATCCATACGTAAACTTTCAAGCAAACCATAAGTAGTATTACGCCTATTAAAAACAAAATACCGCCTACTGCGTATTCGTAACCGGTGCGCCTTACGATAGCAAACACCGTAAGGTATAAACCTATGCCTAAGGTAAGGACAGTCATAATCAGTAAAAAGGGGCTAACTTTAAGGTCAATAACATTAGAAACTTGAAGCGCGCCTAAAACGGTTGCCGTTGCAATTATTAAAATTAGCATAACTATTGAAACTACTATATCAACTGTTGTTAATTTTTTCATGAGCATACTCCTTTTTATACTATTTTAGCACAACTTTATGAAAATACAAAGTATTTTTAATAAAAATAAAAACTCCGCAAAAAAATTGCGGAGCAAAATATAGTTTATGCTTTTTTGGTAAACCCCAAACTTATAAGCAAAGCGTCGTCAACCATAATCATAGTTTTAGGCGACAGTTCGCAAATTCTCTCTTTTAGTCGCCGTTTGTCAAGAGTTCGTATTTGTTCAAGAAGAACTACCGAATCTTTACTAAGCCCATATTCTACGGCGTTAAGTTCAATATGCGTAGGAAGTTTTGCCTTGTTAATTCTACTTGTAACGGCTGCGGCAATAACGGTTGGGCTGTATTTATTGCCTACGTCGTTTTGAACTACTAAAACGGGGCGTATACCACCTTGTTCACTTCCTACAACGGGGCTTAAATCGGCATAGTAAAGTTCACCGCGTTTAATCATAATTTAACCAACTCCCCCCTTATCATTATACTAAAAATTAGGAAATTTCGTTATTGATTTAATTGTTGACAAACCACCGCATTTTTATTCGGTTATTTTATACAAAAATTTTCGTTAGGCTGTAAAATGATTGCATAATTTAATTATTTGGTATATAATTTAACTAAATTAATATTTTTAAGGAGAATTTTTACTATGGCACTTGTTAACAGTAAAAAAATGTTTGAAAAAGCGTACAACGGCGGTTACGCTATCGGCGCTTTTAACGTAAACAACATGGAAATCGTTCAAGGTATTACCGAGGCTTGTAAAGAAGTTAACGCTCCCGTTATTTTACAAGTTAGTAAAGGCGCAAGAGCATACGCTAACCACACCTACCTTGTAAAACTCGTTGAGGCGGCAGTTCAAGAATGCCCCGAAATCCCCATCGTTTTACACCTTGACCACGGTCCTGACTTTGAAACTTGTAAAGCAGTTATCGACGGTGGCTTTACTTCCGTTATGATTGACGGTTCACACCTTCCTTTCGAAGAAAACATCGCTCTTACTAAAAAAGTAGTTGACTACGCGCATGACGTTCAAGCAAGAGGCAGATACGTAACCGTTGAAGGCGAACTTGGAACTCTCGCTGGTATTGAAGACGACGTTAAGGTTGAATCTGGCAACGAATCTTACACCAAGCCCGAAGAAGTTATCGAATTCGTAGAAAGAACTGGGGTTGATAGTTTAGCAATCGCTATCGGCACTTCGCACGGCGCTTATAAGTTCACTCCGGAACAATGCACCGTTAATGAAGACGGTATCTTAGTTCCCCCTGCACTTAGATTTGACATCTTAGAAGAAGTTTCTAAAAAACTTCCTGGTTTCCCTATCGTACTTCACGGTTCTTCATCAGTTCCGCAAGACTACGTTAAAATGGTAAACGAAAACGGCGGTAAAATGCCTAACGCTATCGGTGTTCCAGAAGAACAACTTAGAAAGGCTGCTGAACTTTCAGTTTGCAAAATCAATATTGACTCGGATTTAAGACTTGCCCTTACCGGTACGGTTAGAAAGTTCTTTAACGACCACCCCGACAAATTCGACCCAAGAGAATATCTTAAACCTGCAAGAGCAAACATTAAAGAAATCGTTAAGCACAAACTTATCAACGTTTTAGGTTGCGCTGGCAAGGCTGACGAGTGCAAATAATTTTATAACTTAAAAAGCAAGGCAAACGCCTTGCTTTTTTTAATTATTTAATCACCCGTGTAATTATAGGTAATTGTATAATTGCCTGTAATCCAGCTAACACCCTTACTTATAGCCGACCATTGTGATGAAGTGCCTCGATATTTAATACTCGTGAGTGAATCGCAAGAATAGAACGCATAAGAAACTATACTAGTTACACTATCGGGTATTACTACACTCGTGAGTGAAACGCAATTAAAGAACGCAGAATAACCTATACTTGTTACACTATTACCAATTGTTACGCTTGTAAGTGAACTGCAATTTTCGAACGCATAAGAACCTATACTCGTTACACTATCGGGTATTACTACACTCGTGAGTGAATCGCAATCATAAAACGCAGAAGAACTTATACTCGTTACACTATCTCCAATTACTACACTCGTGAGCGATTTGCAATTTTCGAACGCAGAAGAACCTATACTCGTTACACTATCGGGTATTACTACACTCGTGAGTGATTTGCAATTTTCGAACGCATAATCGCCTATACTAGTTACACTATCGGGTATTACTACACTCGTGAGTGAATCGCAATCATAAAACGCACCTGCACCTATACTTGTTACACTGTTACCAATCGTTACGCTTGTAAGTGAACTACAATTTTCGAACGCATAATCGCCTATACTTGTTACGCTATTACCAATCGTTACGCTTGTAAGTGAACTGCAATTTTCGAACGCATACTTAGATATTTTTGTTGTAGTTTTTAATACCGCCTCATTAACTAACGTGCCATTTATATAAAAGTTATCAGCGTAGCAAAAGGGATTAGCGTACTCATTATCAAATCTTATTTGAGCCCACCCGTCTATCGTGCCAAGATAATTTACGCTTGTAAGTGAACTGCAATCTCTAAACGCATAAGAACCTATACTTGTTACGCTTTCAGGGACTGTTACACTATCAATTTCACAAAATGCGAAAGCGTTTAAGTTAATACCAGTAACAGGATATCCTTTATAAGTTGATGGAATAACAACATCCCTTTCAAAATACATTCCTATACCGTCAACTGAAACTGAGTTACCATCTTCATTTAACACAAATTTTAGTTGTGAGTTATTATCGTTATTTTGCAAAACTGTGCCAACTTTAACGTAATCGTTAGAGTTTGTATATTTAACCATAACGTTGCCACTTGCATCAACGTAAATATCCGCAATACCTACGCCTATATCACCCTTTTCACCTTTTTCGCCTACGTCACCCTTTTCGCCTTTAATTGTTAAAAGCCAATCTTCATATGATAAAGGTGAAACGCCTTTTTCTTGCGCGGAAACAACGTACATATTGTAAATAGACAAAATGTTAGGGTTTGTAGTGTCTGTATCGTTATTACTACCGTTACAAGCAGTTAAACAAAACAAGCCTAAACTTGTTATGAGAATAATTGTAAAAATTGTTAAAAGCCTTTTCATTATTTATCCTCCTAAAATACTAATATTATACTCAATGTTTGAGTAAATGTCAACACTCAAACATTGAGTATGTTAGTTTTTAGTTGAGGAACAAATTTATGGATTATCGTATAAGAATGCGCAATTTAAGAGAAGATAGGGATTTAACTCAAAAGGAAGTTGGCGCAATTATAAACAAATCACAACAAGGTTATAGCCATATTGAAGAAGGACGCGCTGAACTCAAAATTGATGATTTAATAAGACTTTGCAAATTTTATAACTGTTCTAGTGATTACTTTATAGGTTTAACAGAAAAATTTAATTAAAAAAACGGCTTATAAGCCGTTTTTTTGTTTTTTATAATAAAAATTTTTAGCCGTCAAAAACAAGTAAGACGAGGCTCGCAAAGTGTTTGAGATGAGATAGACCTTTTTGGTCATCGAAGTTCAAACACTAAGCAGTAAACGAAGTATTACGCCGTTTATCACGGCTAAAAATACATCCGCAATAGTCTTGACGATACAAATTATATTCTTTACTAAGTTCTATCGAACGAATATATCCGCCTTGTTTTTTGAAGTCACTATACAAAAATTTAACGCCATAATTACTTTCTAACTCTTCGCCGATTTGGTTTATCCACTCGGCGTTTTTGTGTGGGCTTATAGATAGCGTTGTTGTAAAATAATCGTAGCCGTTAAGTTTAGCAAACTCCGCAGTTTTATCAAGGCGTAGCGCATAGCAAACCCTGCACCTTGCGCCCCTTTCGGGCATATCTTCTAAACCTTTTATTTTTGAGTAAAAATCGTTGCTATTATGCCCTGCGTTTATAACTTTAACGGTATCGCCGTAAACTTCGCTTATAAAACGAATTTGCTCGCTTAATCTTTTATTAAATTCTTCTTCAAGCGTGATATTTGGGTTATAAAAATAAACGTCTACCAAAAAATATTTAGTTAACTCTTCAAGGCAAGTTGACGAACACGGCGCACAACAACTGTGAAGTAAAAGCCTTGGCTTTTTGTCAAGGCTTTTTATTACGTTTTTATATTCATTATAATAATTTATCATTGTTTATTCTCTAAAAACGACTGTAAAAAACGTTGCGTTTCTTCTTTTTGTGGGTTTTCAAGAACTTGCTCAGGAGTTCCTAATTCGCACACCTTTCCGTCCCACATAAACATAACTTTATCCGAAACGTTTTTAGCAAACTCAATTTCGTGAGTTACTATTATCATAGTTCTGCCTTGGTCACGCAAAGATTTTATAACCTTTAACACTTCGCCCGTAAGTTCAGGGTCAAGCGCAGAAGTAGGCTCGTCAAAACACAAGATATCAGGGGATAATGCAAGCGCTCTTGCAATAGCCACGCGTTGACATTGCCCGCCCGAAAGTTCGCAAGGATAGTTGTTAATTTTATCTTTAAGCCCTACTCTTTCAAGCAAGTTTTCTGCAACTTCGTCAGGCGTAACGGTGTAAAGCGGTTCTTGACCGTTTTTATACCTTTCTTTTTCCATAATTGAAAGCGCTAAACTTACGTTTTGCTTTGCGGTATATTGTGGAAACAAGTTGAAATTTTGAAAAACCATACCGAAACTTAGCCTGTTTACACGAATTTGCTTTTCTTTTAAGTTTTTAGTGTTTTGGTCTTGAATAACGTTATCTTTCAATAAAACCATACCGCCGTCAATAAATTCAAGGTAATTAAGACAGCGAAGTAAAGTAGTTTTACCGTTGCCAGACGGACCTATTACAGATAAAACTTCACCTTCGTTAAGGGAAAATGAAACACCTTTCAAAACGTCAGTCTTACCAAAACTTTTTATTAAATTTTGAACTTCTAAAAATGCCATTTTACACCTTGTAGTACGAAAGTTTTTTCTCAATATATCCGAAAAGTAAAGTTAAAATGCCGTTAAATATAAGGTAGAATATTGCCGCGTAGATAAATGGAGTTAAAATTACGTAATGGTTAACGGCGTATTTAGCAGCGTTAAGCAAGTCAATAATTCCTAATACTTGGGCAAGCGACGTGTCCTTTACGAGCGTAATAATTTCGTTAGACATAGGCGGTAAAATTCTTCTTATAACTTGCATAAGAATAATCTTACTAAAAATTTGATTTTTAGTCATACCTAAAACCTTGCCTGCTTCGTATTGCCCAACGGGAATACTTTCAATGCCTGCGCGATAAATTTCTGAAAAATAACAAGCGTAATTTATAACGAAAGCAATCGCAACGAAAATAAACATCGTAGCGTTAATAGTAACGCCCAACGCAGACGCTAACTGCTTAGTTTGAATACCGAAAACGTAGTAGGGCAAAAAACTTACTAAAAGTATTTGTAACATAAGTGGTGTACCGCGAATTATCCACACCAACGTTTTTACAAGCCATTTAAGCGGTTTGAACTTTGACATTGAGCCAAACCCGAGCAAAAGCCCAAGTGGTAAAGCGAGAATAAGGGTTACGGCAAACAACAATACCGTGTTGCCGAAACCCTCTAAAAGTTCAAGAATAATATTTTGAAAATTATCCATTTATTCTCCGAGTTTTATTCCTTTTCTCCAACGATAACGGTTTCGCCTGCCGAACCGAGTTCCGCAGTCATAATAGCGTTTTTCATACTTTCTTTATCGGTGTATTTAGATGCGTCGTCTTTCATAATAACTGCAACTTGTTTATTAAAGAGATAAGGTACGGAAATACACATACCTGCTTCGCGTTCAGCAGTTATAGTCATACCGTTCCAAACAAGGTCAAGCGTTCCGTCTTCAAGTTTTGCTTCTTTGGTAGACCACTCGATAAGTTCAAACTCAACGGTAAGGTTGATAGAATACTCTTGATTAAGCCATGCTACAACCTTTTCTGCAAGTTCAATATCAAAACCAACTAAAACGTTGTTTTCTTTGAAAGCGATAGGCGCAAACAAGGTGTAACCTATAACTAACGTGCCGGAAGATACAACTTCGTTCCAACTATCGTCGGTTGCGTTTGCTCTTGGGTCGGTGGTTTGTTCGGTTAACGCTATTGAAGAATTTAAGCCGTATTTGTTTGCAACTTCTGCGTAGCCGGTAGTTCTAATAGCGATAAGCGCTTGGTTTATTTTAGAAATTAACGCCTCGTTACCTCTTTTTGCAGCAATACCGTATTTTTCTTCGGCTAAAACTAAACCTTCAACCATTTGCATTTTGCCAGCGTATTCGCCAGTTGACGTATAGTAACCTGCCATAACCGAGTCGATAACGGCAACGTCTGCCTCGCCCTTATCAAGTTTGGTAAGCGCGTCAAGTTGAGAAGTTGCGCCGGTAAATTCCTTACCTATAAGTAAGGTTTCGTTACAAGCGGTAAAACAACTAAGCATTGCAATCGACAAAATTGCCGAAACTAAAATTTTAATAAACTTTTTCATAACTTTTCTCCTTTCACTTTAGTTTAGTAAAGTGTTATGGCTACATTATACTTTATTGCGCTAAAGTTGTAAAGCGTTTTGATAGCCTTTTTCAAAAAAAATTAAAAAGTGCGAAAATTTTTCGCACTTTTATTTATTTACAAAGTAAATCTATAATTTTTTCGGTTACCCAAGTTGGATTTTCAACTTCTAAACCGGCTATTAAAGATGCTTGGGCATATAGAATTTTGCCGTAGTCTTCAAGTTGGGTTTGGTCAAGTGATTTAAGTTTAGAAACAAGTGGGTGCAAAAGGTTAATTTTAAGAACTTTTTGCGCCTTAATTTCACTACCGCCCGCTTGATTTTTTAACACCTTTTCCATTTCAAGCGAAACTTCGCCCTCGGTTGAAAGGCATACGGGGTGACTGCCCATATCGTTCGAGCCTACTACTTTAACCACTTTATCTTCAAGCACCGTTTTAATTTTTTCAAAAATTGCCTTTTCTTCTTCGCTTAATATAACTTCGGTTGAAGATATTTCTTGCGTGGCGTTAACGAACTTTTTGCCTTGATATTCGCCTATAAATTTAACGGCAAATTCGTCAACGTCTTCGGTTAGACAAAGCACGTCCTTTTGCTCACTTAAAAGTTTTTCGGTTTGCGGAAGCGCCTTTACGCCAGAAATCGACTTACCGCTAACGTAATAAATATCTCCGTTTTCACTATCGCAATACTCTTTAAGCGTAACGAGTTTTTCCTTTTTTATTGAATAGAATAAAAGTAAGTCTTGCAAAGTTTCTTTATTCATACCAAAACTTTGGTAAATACCAAATTTAAGTTGTAGCCCGAAAGCGTTATAGAACTTTTCATAACTTTCCCTATCGTTTTTCAAAAGGTCTAAAAGTTCCGCTTTAATCTTTTTTTCAATGCTTTGGCTAATGGCTTTAATTTGGCGAGTTTGTTGCACCGTTTCACGCGAGATGTTAAGGGTAATTTCACTATCTACAACGCCCTTTACAAAACTAAAATAATCGGGAAGAAGGTCGGCACACTTTTCCATAATCATAACGCCGTTAGTGTAAAGTTTAAGCCCTTTTTCATAGTTTTTGCTGTAATAGTTATACGGCGGAGTTTGTGGAATAAAAAGTAACGCCTTAAAATCTACCGCGCCTTCAACCGACATTGAAACCCTTTTTATCGGCGGATTATTGTCGTAATACTCTGCCATATAAAATTCGTCGTACTCTTCTTGTTTAACTTCCGCTTTACTCTTTTTCCAAATAGGCGTCATAGAATTAAGAACTTTGTTTTCGGTGTAACTTTCTTGCTTGCCGTCAACTTCTTTGTATGCCGTAACGTCCATTTTTATAGGATATCTTATATAGTCGCTGTACTTTTTAACTAAGTTTTTAATAGTGTACTCTTCTAAGAAGGTAGAATAATTCTCTCCGCCTTCGTCCTTTTTAATATATAAAACTATCTCCGTTCCAAACCCGTCTTTTTCGCAAGGCGTAATATCGTAACCCTCAGCGCCAGTTGAACTCCACTTATAAGCCTTGTCTTCACCGTAGGCTTTTGAAATTACTTCTATCTTAGAAGCAACCATAAACGCCGAGTAAAAACCAACGCCGAACTGACCTATAATATTTACGTCTTCTTCTTTTAACTTTTCGTTTGACTTAAAATCAAGCGAGCCCGACTTTGCTATCGTTCCTAAATTTTCCGCAAGTTCCTTTTCGGTCATACCGATACCGTTATCGGTAATTTTAATCGTGCGCACGCCTTTATCTATATTTATATTGATATAAAAATCGTTCCTTGAAAGCCCCGAAATTCCGCCTTGTAACGACTTAAAGTAAAGTTTGTCAATAGCGTCGCTTGCGTTACTTAAAATTTCTCTTAAAAATATCTCTTTGTTAGTGTATATGGAATTTATCATAAGGTCGAGAACCCTTTGTGATTCCGTTTTGAACTTTTTCATATTGCTCTCCTTATTAAAAATTAGCACTCTTACACGTAGAGTGCTAATTTATTATAAATGGTTAAAAAGCAAAAATCAAGTGTTTTTGAAATTTTTTTATGAAAAAAGGGCGATTTAATAATCGCCCTTTAATAGTTATAAATTATTCGTTGGTTTCAGTCGCCGTAACAACAACCTGTTTGCCATCGTAGTAACCACACTTTTTGCAAATTCTGTGGGGTTGCTTTTTCTCGTGGCATTGAGGGCATTCAACAAGCGAAGGAACCGCTACTTTATAGTTGCTAGCAAATCTTTTATTTCCTCTTGCCTTGGAAACCTTACTCTTTGGAACTGCCATTTTTACAAACCTCTCTTTTTATTTTTTACAATTGCAAGGACCGTCGTTCAAGTCCTTACCGCACTTGGGGCATAAACCCAAGCAATCGTCTTTACAATAAATAACCGTTGGAAGCGAAGTCAATATCGCGTCGTCAACGGCTGGGGTTAAATCAACCCTACCGTTTTCGTACAAGTAATCGTCTTCGTCCTGACGGACTACCGCGTAGACTACGGAAAATTCACAAGACCACTCGCGCTCTACCCTTTTTAAGCATCTTGCACATTCACCAACAATTTTGCACTTGATTGTTCCGTCAACGTAAACGTCGTCTCCTTGAAGTATAGAAGTTCCGCTTACCGTTATAGGACTAATCAAAGCGATGCCGTAAAAGTTAGGCAACTCGTCTTTCATTTCATACTCGAAAGAGAAATTGCTTTCGAGATTTCCGCTAAATTTTAACTTTCTAACGTCGATAATCATTATATTGCCTATAAAGTATATTACATTTGAAAAATATTGTCAACTTTAATAAAGTAATAATTTTAATTATTTTTAGTTTTGGGTTTGAAGAACTGTAATAGCAACGGCTGCAACGATATCGTCGGTTGCGCAACCGCGAGATAAATCGTTAATAGGCTTTGCTAAACCTTGGCAAATAGGACCTATTGCCATAAAGCCACCAAGTCTTTCAGTGTTTTTGTAGTTGCTGTTACCAGCGTCAAGGTCGGGGAAAATCATAACGTTTGCGTGGCCTGCAACTTCACTGCCGGGTGCTTTTGATTTAGCAACTTCTGGAACGATAGCAGCGTCGAATTGAAGTTCGCCGTCCGCCTTATATTCGGGTGCGATTTCCTTAAAGAGTTTAACCGCGTCAACAACCTTAGTAACGTCAGCGTGTTTTGCGCTACCTTTTGATGAGTGAGAAATGAAAGCAATTCTCGGCTCAACGTTAGCAACTTGAATAGCAGACTTAGCAGAAGAAAGGGCAATGTAAGCAAGTTCTTCGCTGGTGGGGTTTTGAACTAAGCCACTGTCCGCGTAAATATAGCAACCGTCTTCACAGTATTTGTTACCGCAAGGTGGCGCTATCATTAAAAAGTATGCCGAAACCATTTTTTCGCCCGGAGCGGTTTTAATTACTTGAAGACCTGGGCGAAGAGTGTTTGCAGTTGAGTGGCAAGCACCTGAAACCATACCGTCAACGTCGCCTGCTTTAAGCATTAAAGCGCCGTACATAGTATAGTCTTTAAGGATATACGCC
>JAZLBK010000099.1:0-10959 GCA_045613665.1 Christensenellaceae bacterium
CTCCTTAACATTTTTTATATTGTAAATATAACAAATTTTTAATAATAAGTCAATAATAGCGCAAAATTTATTAAATATTAAATGAATAAAAGCACTCTGTCGAGTGCTTTTAATATTATTTTGTTCCAAACAATCTATCGCCAGCGTCACCAAGACCGGGCAAAATGTATCCGTGTTCATTTAAGCATCTATCAAGCGTTGAAACGTAAATTTCAACGTCAGGATGAGCCTCAGCAACCTTAGATACGCCTTCCGGCGCGCCGATAATAGCCATAAACTTAATGTTTTTACAACCGCGTTCTTTAAGTGCTTGAATAGCGTCGCACGCGCTACCGCCAGTTGCAAGCATAGGGTCAACAACTAAAACGAGTTTTTCTTCAATGCCTTCTGGAAGTTTACAGTAATAAGATTTGGGTTGTAAAGTTTCCTCGTCGCGATACATACCGATATGCCCAACTCTTGCCGACGGAAACAATACGTGTATACCGTTAACCATACCAAGCCCTGCCCTTAAAATAGGCACGATAGCAATAGCATTGTCGCTAACCACTTGTTGTTCACACGTTTCAAGCGGAGTTTTAACTACCTTTATTGAGGTGGGAACACCGTCTTTAAGGCACTCGTAGGTCATAAGCGTAGTAATTTCTTCTACGAGTTCGCGAAACTCTTTCATACTGGTTTTTTCATCGCGAAGTATTGCAATTTTATGCTTTATTAAAATATGGTCAAAAATTTTAACGTTATTATAGTTTTTCAAAATTATTCCCCTTTTTCTTTGCCAAGTTTACTCTTTTCAATTTTACCTAAAATGAAGTTGGTTACTATACCTAAGATAAGAGCCGTAGCAATAGAAGTTACGGTGATTGCAGACGCAATAGCGCCGTTATCTTTTAACGCGTAAGGAATTTGAATAGTTAAACCACCGATACCAGCAATTAAAATTGCAGATACAACGAAAAGGTTTTTATTTTCAGAAAGGTCGATATCCTTAAACATTTTAAGACCAGATACCGCAATAAAGCCGTATAAGGTAAGACAAACGCCACCCATTACGCAAGACGGAATAGTTTGTAAAAGCGCCATGATAGGACTAATGAACGAAAGAATTATGCACATAAACGCAGTGGTCGTAATAGTAGCAACCGAAGCGTTACCCGTAATCGCAACGCAACCAACCGATTCGCCGTAAGTGGTGTTAGGACATACGCCAAAGAAAGTTCCCGCAATAGAACCTACACCGTCACCAAGTAAAGTTCTTTTAAGACCTGGTTCTTTAATTAAATCTTTATCAATAATAGAAGAAAGGTTTTTATGGTCTGCAATGTGTTCAGCAAATACAACGAGTGCAACCGGTAAGAAAGCAATAATAACTTCAACGATACTACCACCGCCGATTAAGGTTGCTTTACCTTTTGATGCCGTCATAATTTCAGCGGATAAGTTACCGCTTGTAAGTTCACCGATTGCTTCGAAAAGCGAGAATTTAGGAAGGCTAAGGAAAGCGGAAATTCCTTTGAAACTACCGTCAGCATTAACGAAGTTGTTAACGATAGGTTGCCAGTTAATAATTTGAAGATATTCTACTTTTGCAAGCGTTCCAATTAAAGTAAATACGGTTGCAACAGCGTAACCGGCGCCAATACCTATAATAAAAGGAATAAGTTTAGGCATTTGATATTTCTTTTGGGTTGAACAAACAACTACCGTAAAGAAAGTAACTAAACCGCAAAGTAACGAAATAAGGTTGTAAGAACCGTTGATAGCGTCACCATTTGCTTTAACTAAATCGCCCATAGCAGCGCCTGCAAGTGATAAACCGATAAGCGCAACGGTAGGACCGATAATTACAGGGGGCATGAGTTTGGTAACCCAGTCCGTTCCAACAAAATGTATTACTATTGCAATAACAACGTAAACAAGACCTGCTACAACCGAGCCGAGCACGATACCACAGTAACCGTAGGTAACCGCAACTGCAAGCGAGTTAAGGAAAGCGAAAGAACTTCCCAAGAATACCGGGCTTTTGAATTTAGTAAACAATTGATATACAAGCGTGCCTACACCAGCGCCGAATATAGCAGCCGGAATTTGCGTTGGTAAACCGATAATAGTCGGTACAGCGATTGTTGCCGCAAGAATTGCAAGCACTTGTTGAAGCGCGAAGATTAACAACTTGTTAAACTTCGGCTTGTCGTTAACGTCATAAATTAACTTTGCCATAATAAATTCCTCATACGTTTTATTTGATTTATATAATCATTATAAATATAGTATCACTCATAAAATAAATTGTCAATATGTTGTAGAAAAATAAATAAAAATAACGCATGTTGTCAATATATAGATTATTTTCAGTTTGCTTTGTTTAATTAACGTTCAATCACAACAATGAGAAATCGGCGCTTTTTGTTTTTACAGAGAGTTGCGATTACTTATTAAAGTTAACTGAATTTAATGCACGTACAATAAAAAAGGCTGAGTGTTTTACTCAGCCTCAAAACTTCGCACAAAATTCAATTTATTTAACGTTAAAAGAAACAAACTCTTCTTTTGTAATAACTTGTTCGTCATACAAACGTTTAAGTTGTTTTAACTGTTCTAATTCTTCTTTATTATCTTTTGAGTTGCCCTTAATTACAACGGCTTTTTTAGATGCAAATTCATCGTCAGAAATTATACCGTCTTTATTAATCTCAGCGTAAAGTCTTAAAAGGTCAATTTTACTATCAGATGTAGATTGCTTGCCTATTTTTGTAAAGCCGAACAAATTGAGAAGGCAATTTATAAAATAAATTATTGCAGGTATCATCATTACGATAATACCAAACGCAAAAATTATTAAGGTAAAGTCAAAATCTTCAATTGCAGTAGCGGTAGTAATAACCGATAACGCATCAAGACCTGCTATTGCACTGATTGAATAACCACATATGTTTAACGATTTACTTTTGGCAAACAAAAACGCCATAATTAAAATAACGTAAATTGAATAACCTGTTAAATCAAAAAAAGCGCTGGCTAAGTTCTCTGAGGTTTTAAATAACATTACCCCTACTATATATACAATAAAGCCTATCGTTAAAATTATACTATTAATACTTTTTTTCATATTTCCCATTTCTCCTTTGTGTGCGAAAGTTTTTAATAGCACCAAGGGGCTATTTACACAAATTATACTACTAAGGCGCTAAAATGTCAATAATATAAGGGGAATAAAAATGAATATTTTAATATCTGAAAGAATTCGTGAATTAATGCACGAGCAAGACCTAAATCAGGTAAAACTTGCCGAAAAAATAGGAGTAAAGCAAAACACTATTAGCGCATGGCTACTTAAAAAGAAAGAACCCTGCATAAATTCGCTTTGGTTACTTGCCGATTATTTTGAAGTTTCCATTGATTATTTAGTTGGGCGAGTTGACGACTAAAATTTACATTATAATAAAACTTATAAAATCGACATACAACTACCCACTTTAACAACTTTATTTATTTTAATAACACAAAAAAGCACCGACAAGGTGCTTTTTTGTGTTTGCGAAAGAAGAGAGATACAAACATACCCCATTTATGGGGCACTCTATCTAACCTTAGCCCGTCATATGACGGCCGTAGCCCTATCTATCATACAATACAAAAAGCCCACACCCCATTTGGGTATAGGCTTTTTGTGGCGGAGGAAGAGGGATTCGAACCCCCGTGGGCGTGAACCCAAACGGTTTTCAAGACCGCCTCGTTGTGTGCGCTTCGATATTCCTCCGTATATACTCGGAAAAATTTAAGTTAAAATTAGTTCCGAGTGAGAGAAATTTCTCTCTCATAAGTGATAGCATATTGATTATAAATTAAAATAAAAAAAAATGCAAGCGATTTTAACCAAAATAAAAAATCTGCTTAAAAAACAGATTTTTATGAAGGAATATGGTTTGTGTTTTCAAAAAAATTAACGGAATTTTCGTTATTTTCAGTTAATATATTCGAAAAACACTCATTTTCAAGTTTGCCTATTTGCAAACGCTCTGCAATGCCTAATAAGTTAAAACCTAAATTATCGTTATTAGTTTCAACGTTAAAGGTAGAGTTTAACTCGCGAACTTCTAAGTTGTACTCTTTTAATAGGTTTACAATTTCTTTGCGCGTTTCAGCCATTAGAGATTTTCTAATAGATAAAAGTTTATTAGATTTTTTAATAAACATATTTTTAACTTCAATTTTAATTGCGTTAAGTCTATCGCGCTCGCCTTTTAATTGATTGTTTAGTTTTGTGTTTAAAGTAGAAATATCGTTAAGTGCTACCCTAAACTCGTCAAGATACTTATCTTTTTCAGTTTCGGGCGAATTGTCTATTAAATTCTTAATTTTAGAAAGTTCTTGTTTTTTTGAAAGGTATTCGCTTGATAAAGTAAACTCTTTCTTTTTACTTTCAATCGAGTTTAGCGTTGTATAAAATTCTTCACGCATAAGAATAAACTCTTCACCTAAAACGCTATCAATTTCACACTTTAATTTATCGGCAGTTAAAGTTATAAGTTCTTCAAGTTTTTTAGCGTATTTATCGTCAAGCGATTTTTTAAGTTCATTATAACTATCGTTTTGCATAGACGTTAACCTTATATCTAATTTATTGTAAAAAGTTTTGAACGATTGAACAGTTTTTACGTAATATTTTGCGCCTATTAGTAAAACTGAACACAAAAGTGCAACGAAAACTGAAATAATAATTTTTATAATTCTATAACGCATAATCCGCCTCCATAAAAAATATGTAGACGGATAAATTTTATAAGTTTTTCAAATATTCAATTTCTTCTTGCGAAAGTTTTCTAACTGCGCCACGGTCTAAACCACCCATACCAAGGTCGCCTATTTTAATTCTTTTTAAGAATTTAACTTCCTTATTAACGGTCATAAACATCTTTCTAATTTCGCGGTTTCTACCTTCGGTTACTGTAACGTGGTATTTAGTAAACGTTTTAGTTTGGTCAACCACCTTAATCGTACATTTTTTAGTTTTAACCCCGTCGATTACAACCCCGCGTGAAAGTTTAATAAGTTCAGCATCTTCAAGCGCACCCTCAATTCTAACGAGATAGGTTTTAGGAATTTCGCTCGAAGGGTGTATTAGCCTATTGCAAAAATCCCCGTCGTTAGTTAAAATAAGCATTCCTTCACTATCATAGTCAAGCCTACCTACAGGGAAAACCCTATCAACGTTAGGTGGCAACAAATCCATAACGGTTTTTCTACCCTTATCGTCTTTCACCGTACAAACGTAACCTTTGGGTTTATTCATAACGTAGTAAGAAAACTTTTTAACCCTGTTAATTCTTTTACCGTTTACTGAAACGCTATCGTGAAACTCGTCAATTTCTTGACCAAGACTACAAGTTTTACCGTTAACGGTAACTAAACCGTCTTCAATAAGTTTATCACAATTTCTTCTACTAGCAACTCCGCACTCGGCAAGAAATTTATTTATTCTCATAACGACCTCTTTACTATTTGTTATTACCTAATATAGTAAAGATATTTTGAGAAAAAATCAACTTATTTTTAAGAAATATTTCAAAAACAGCATCTTTTGATGGATTTTTTATAAATTCTTCATGGTTTTTGCCGTTAAACAAGAATTTGATTTCTTGCCTTTCAGCGTTAGTTAAGGGATAAACAAAACTATTATAAATTTCAAATTTATAAGGTTTACCTAAACTCGTAGTATAAATTTTATCGTTAAACTCGTTTTTATTAACGATTTCAACCATATCGAATTCATTAAAAGAACTATCTAAGAGTTCGCGCGTTCTCTCCCACATTTGCGGGCTGTTTATTACTACTGAAACTACTTCCATACCATCTCTTTCAGCCGAACTAACTAAACACCTACCAGCCTTTTTAGTATAACCGGTTTTAATTCCCGTGCAACCTTCGTAAGAAAACAGTAGTTTGTTTTTATTTATTAAAAGCCTATCGTAGGCGTAACCGTCGTTAGAAACTTTTGCGCGTTTTGTAGAAACGATTTCCTTAAAAATAGGGTTTTTTATTGCCTCGCAGGATATTTTACATAAATCATAAGCCGTTGTGTAATGATTTTCGTCAGGTAATCCGTGCGGATTTGTAAAATTAGAATTTTTTGCTCCTACCTTTTTAGCCGTTTTGTTCATTAAAGTTATAAATTCTGGGCGCGGTATAAGTGTTTGTGCTAAACACTCGGCACAATCGTTTCCACTTCTAAGCATCAAACCAAGTAGGAGTTCCTTTACGGTTAACTTTTCCCCCTCTCTTAAATAAATGCTTGAACCTTCAATACCCACCGCGCTTTTAGGAACGGTAATTTCTTTATTTACGTCAAAATTTTCTATAACGGTAAGTGCAGTTAAAATTTTAGTTGTTGACGCCATAGGAAGTTTATCGTCACTATTGTGGCTATATAAAATTCTACCCGAATTTACTTCCATAACGCACTCGCCGTTAGATACCGTATACGCACTGACTTTAACAGTAGAAATACACAGTGTAAAAATATTTATAATTATTGATATTATCGCAATATTTATTATTTTTTTCATATTATTTATTTAGGGTTTTACTAACTAATTCCGACGTTTTATCAAATACTTTATCAGCTAAATTATCTTCAACTTTAATAAAGTTAACGGTATTGTTATTTGAAATTAAAAAACCGCAAGGGCTCATATTTACGATAGCGCCACTACCCCCTGCAAAAGGGTGAGTTTTTTCTTTTGTAAAAATTTTAATGTCACCGTATTCCCCACCACCACCAAGATAAGCAACCGTAATTTTAAGAACTGGGATTATAGTGTTACCGTCGTCGGTTTTAATAGGTGTTCCTATTATAGAGTTTGCGTCTAAAACGTCGCCAAAGTCTTTAATTGATTTTACTATAAACTCTTTTTGATTTTCTTTTCTATTATTTAACATAACCTCTCCTATAATTTATAGTTTGCAATAATGCTTTTAAGTATGCAAACCAGATTAAGCGAACATAAAAATTTAATTTTAATTGACTTTAATTCTTCATTTTGATTATAAACGTTCAAATCGGATATGATTTTTGGTAAAGCCCCTTTTGCTTGCGAGATTTTAGCAAAGTTTACAAGCGCGGAATTCATACACGCCACTAAGAAAAGCGTATTTACGTTCTTAATTCCTATATCGGTTATAATATAAAACTCGTTAAATTCAACGTTTGAAAAAAAATCTGGCCCACCACTTAATTTTTTTAAGGTGTTAATATCAACAATAATTGCTTTATACTCGCTTAAATGGATATATAAACCGCCCTTTTTTCTACCTTTAACGTAACCGCTTATAACTTTAATTTTGCCGTATAAATACAACGCAAAATACAGCCTTTTTGACTTAATATCATAATACCCGTAAAAAGTTAAAATAAACGGAAGTATCAATAATAAAACTAATATAAAAACGGCTACCACCATATATTAAGTTTTTGTTTGAAAATAAAAAAAATGCGTAAATTACGCATTTTTTATAAATTATTTTATTGTATCAACCTGCTCGTCTTTCAAAAAGTCAGGCAATTCTTCATTATCTATATCCGAAAGTTCAAAATCGTCGTCAACCTTAATTTGAGAAGGCTGAGCCATTTCAGGCATTTTAATTGAAGACAATAAATCAACTTCTTCACCCTCAACGTATTCGTCCTTTTCAAAAAGGTAACTACTGTCGTTCGTGGGGCTTCTAAGTTTAACTATTTTATCCATAAGTTCGTTATAATCAGGCAAATCTTCAAGCGAAGAAATTTGAAAGCGTTTCAAAAACTCGTCAGTAGTGCCAAAAAGCACGGGTTTACCAACCGTGTCTTTCCTACCAACCACTTCAATAACGCCAAGTTTAAGAAGATTTTGAAGGGCAAATTCGCTATTTGAACCCCTAAGTTCTTCAAGGTCAATTCTCGTTACGGGTTGCTTATACGCAATAATAGCCGCAACTTCAAGCATGCTTTTTGAAAGTTCACGCTCTTTAATGGGGTTAAGAACGCTTGAAACCTCGTCAGCATACTTAGAATTTGAGCAAAATTGAAGTTTTTTATTAAAAATAAGTAAATTTATACCGCAATTATTCGAATATTTTTCTTGTAGAGATTTTGCCGCGTCTAAAACTTCGTTATTAGAAACACCAAGTTTTTCTGCAATATCCTTTACTTGAACGGCATCGCCCGAAACAAAAAGAACGGATTCAATTATATTCTGCAAGTTCTCCAATTTCTTCTCCTCCATTTTCGTTAACGAATAAGGTAATATCGCCAAACGTATCGTCTTGCTCAAAGGTTAAATACTGGTGTTTCAAAAGTTCAAGCAACGCTTGAAAGGTAGTAATCATTTCGTTTTTAGTAGAAAACCTTGTAAAAAGGTCGAAAAAACTCATTTCTTTGCGCTCTTGAAGTTGTGTTTTTATAAAATAAATTTTATCGGCAACGGTAAAAACTTCTTTCGGGATTTCTTTTTCCTTATTTTCAATGGTATCTTTAACGTCAACTCTTTTAAGAAGGTTTGCAAAGGCGTTAATAAGCCCGTCAAGATTAAAGTCCGTATATACGATTTTTACGTTGTGCGCGTCATTATCGGGTTGCTTGTAGAATTTATTAACGTCTTCAAGCACTTTTAATTTTTCAGCCGACTCTTTATATAGCCTATACTCTTCAATGCGCTGGATAAGTAAATTGCCCTCTTCTTCCGCTTCGAGTTGCGCATCTTCATTAGGAATTATCGCTTTTGACTTAATTTCAATAATAGTAGCAGCAATAGACAAATACTCGCTTTCAGTTTCTATATCAATCGTTTTAGAATTTACGTATTGTAAAAATTGATTAGTTACTTCTGAAACGAAAATATCCTTAACGTCAATCTCGGCTTGTTTTATAAGGTACAACAAAAGGTCTAACGGCCCCTCAAAGTCAAGACTTGATAATTTAGTTACGTAGTCGACTTTCGACTCAAAATTCGTTACTGCCATAAACCGCGCCTTTAATAAATTTTATACTAATATTTTACAATATTTTTACTAAAATTGCAAGTCTTTATCGGTATTATACAATTGCCAAATATAATCATAATACAATTTTTATATTGCATTATAAATAAAAAAGTGGTATCATTATACTTACCATGAACTTAAATAAACTACTTAATCAAAAAAAGTGTGTATGCGGTAAAACTCACACTTGTAATATAGATTACGTTTCAGTTAGTAAAAACGCAATTTATAAACTCAAAAAACTCACTGCTAAGTATTTGGATATTTTAGTTGTTTTAGACGATAATACCTATCATTTTGCAGGTGAAATTTGCAAAAAAGCGCTTAAAAATAGAAACGTTAGATTTAAGATTTTTACAACCACCACACCACTTATTCCAAACGAAGAAACGGTGCAATCAGTAAATGCGGAAATAAAGTCGGCTGACCTTATCATAGGCGTTGGTGCAGGTGTTATTCAAGACCTTTGCAAATACGTTAGTTTTAAGGAAAATTTGCCTTATTTTATCATTCCTACTGCTCCGTCGATGGACGGTTACGCATCTTCTACGGCCATTATGACGTTTGGCGGGGTTAAAACCTCAGTTAGCGCGCGACCTCCAAAAGCAATCGTTGCTGACGTTAATTTACTTAAAAACGCACCGCTTAAAATGATACAGTCAGGCTACGGTGACGTTTTAGGGAAAATTTCCGCCCTTAGCGACTGGAAACTTGCGAGCGAAGTTATCGGTGAAGATTTTTGCTCCTTTATTTACGATTTAACTGAAAAATCTCTTAAACGCGTTCTAAAACTAACAAAACAGTTAAAAAAGAGAACACCCAGTGCAATTAAAACTCTTATGGAGGCGTTACTTGTAACGGGAATTTCTATGAGTTATTTAGAAAGTTCACGCTCAGCGTCAGGTAGCGAGCATTTACTTTCACACTTTTTTGAAGATTTAGGTATGATACAAGGCGAAAAATATTTACCACACGGTATTGACGTTGCCTATTCAACCTATATTACGGCTTTAATAAGAAAAAAACTTATAAAATCCAAACTACCAACTTCAATATACGCACCCGATAGAAAGAATTTTACTGATAATATGTACGCTATGTTTCACGATAGCGCAAGCAAACTTATAAAACAGCAAGACGAGTTTGATAATACTATTGAAATGCGCGCTATAAGTTACAAAAAACTAAAAAGCGTTAAAAAAATATTAAAGCAAGCGTCAAACCCTAAACTTATTGCAAAATATATTAAAAACGTTGGGCTTGATTTACAAGAATTTTACAATACCTATTCAAAAGAAAAGATTGAAAAAGCCGTTATTTACGCTAAAAACGTTAGAACTCGCTATACGGTATTACATTTATATCTTGACACTTTTAACGAAACACCATTAAATTAAAAAACCGAGCAATTTGCTCGGTTTTATTTTTACCAGTTTTTAGAAATTTCTAAAATGTAGTCAAAATACGTCATTTTGTCAACGCTGGTGTTTGATAGAATATTTACCCTACCCACTTCAACGCCGTTATTGTAAATTACGCACTCGCCAACAACGTCACCTTTACTAATAGGCGCTTTAACTTCTATAAAATTATAATCTAAATCAATTTTACCTTTATCGCCCTTTTTAGAAAATACGAAAAAGTCTTTTTCAGGAACAACTTCTATTGATTTAATTTTTCCACCTAAAACTTTAACTTCATTGTTAAGCGGTAAATTTTTATCAAGAACCGCTTTATTTTCAAAGCCGTTGAACGCGCTATTAAACATACTTGACACCTCGTTAAACCTCGTTTTGCTGTCAGGCGCGCCTATAACTGCAGAAATTAGACGCATATTACCGCGTTTTGCAGTTGCGGTTAGGCAAAACCCAGCCTCGCTTGTAAAGCCCGTTTTTCCGCCGTCACAACCGTCGTAAAAGCGAATTAGTTTGTTGGTGTTAG
>JAZLBK010000100.1:0-1535 GCA_045613665.1 Christensenellaceae bacterium
TAATTGCTTGCGTAATTTAGAAAGCAAAACTTAAGGAGGTAAAAATGAAGAAAAACAATTCAAAAATATGGATTTTTTTGATTATCATAATCATTATAGGTTCTTTGGTAACTACGTTTTTAATAAACAAGTTAACGGTTAGGGACGTAACAACTCAACAATTCTTTGAACAAGCAGGTTTTTCAACCGTTGAACCTGACGATATGACGGGTTGGGACGGTATTGACGTTGATGGTAATCTTTTGCCAGACGTTTGGTTTAACAAGGGCGCTAAAAATAGAATTGAAAAGGTTGTTGTAGAAGGATATAATCTTACTGGTTACGTTAGAAATTCTAGGGGTGAGTTTAGCCTTAGATACAAAACGAGTTTCGCAAGAAGTTCTAACACAATTTTCGGCGATAAGATGATTGACCTTTTTGCTAAAAACGGCGTGCAACTTGATTTTGCCGACCCTAATGCAGGTTCGTTCTGGTCTTCGCTTGTTTTCCCTATCGCAATGGTTGGCGTTGGTTTACTTTTAATGACTATTATGTTTAGACAAGTAAACGGTTCTAATAAATCGGCTATGGACTTTGGTAAAACAAAGGCAAGGGTTAACCAAAACGTTAAAGTTCGTTTTTCTGACGTTGCCGGTGCCGAAGAAGAAAAGCAAGAACTTCAAGAAATTGTAGAATTTTTAAGAAATCCTAAAAAATTTGCATCGCTTGGTGCAAAAATTCCAAAAGGCGTACTTTTAGTAGGCCCTCCTGGAACGGGTAAAACTTTATTTGCAAAGGCTGTTGCCGGCGAAGCGAACGTTCCGTTCTTCTCAATTTCGGGTAGTGATTTCGTTGAAATGTTCGTTGGTGTTGGTGCTAGCCGTGTTAGAGATTTATTTGCAATGGCTAAAAAGAGTATGCCTTGTATCGTGTTTATTGACGAAATTGACGCCGTTGGTAGACATCGTGGCGCAGGTCTTGGCGGTGGTAACGACGAAAGAGAACAAACTCTTAACCAGTTACTCGTACAAATGGACGGCTTTGATGCAAACGACGGTATTATTATAATCGCCGCAACTAATAGGGCGGATATATTAGACCCTGCTTTACTTCGTCCTGGTAGATTTGATAGACAAGTATACGTTAATATGCCTGACGTTAGGGGTAGAGAAGCAATATTAAAGGTACACGCAAGAAACAAACCGCTTGCAAGAGACGTAAACTTTAAGGTTGTTGCTCGTATGACTGCCGGTTTTAGTGGTGCTGACCTTGCTAACTTATTAAACGAAGCGGCTATACTTGCTGCAAGACAAGATAGAAAAGCAATTACTAACGTTGACTTATACGAAGCAATAAATAAAGTTATAATCGGTCCACAAAAGAAAAGCCGTGTTGTAACTGAAACGGATAAACGTATTACCGCTTATCACGAATCGGGCCACGCAATTCTTGCAAGAGTACTTCCTAACTGCGACCCTGTTCAAGAAGTTTCTATTATTCCAAGGGGTATGGCTGCGGGTTATACTATGACTAGACCTGATAACGATAATAACCAT
>JAZLBK010000101.1:0-1970 GCA_045613665.1 Christensenellaceae bacterium
ACTTGCAGGGAATATATCAACTATATCCCCCCTAACCCTAAACGAACTTCTTTGAAAATCTAAATCTTTTCTCTCGTAGTGAATAGATACGAGTTTGCGCATCAAAGCGTCCCTATCGTATTCTTCGCCACGCCTAAGCGATACCGCTAAGCGATAATACTCTTCGGGTGCGCCAAGCCCGTATATGCAACTGACGGACGCTACCACCAAAACGTCACTCCTTTCGCCGAGCGCACTCGTTGCGCTATGGCGGAGTTTATCAATCTCGTCGTTAATAGATAAGTCTTTTTCAATATAGGTATCAGACGCGGGCAAATAAGATTCCGGCTGATAATAATCGTAGTAAGACACGAAGTATTCTACCGCGTTTTCAGGAAAAAACTCTCTAAACTCGTTACAAAGTTGGGCGGCAAGCGTTTTGTTGTGCGCTATAACGAGAGTTGGGCGTTGAACGTTATTTATAACGTTAGCCATAGTAAAAGTTTTACCGCTACCCGTAACGCCCACTAAAACCTGAGTTTTCAACCCGTCAAACACGCCTTCCGTAAGCGACTTAATGGCATTAGGCTGGTCACCCGTAGGTTTGTAAGGACTTTTAAGTATGAACTTTTTATCTTTTTTATCACTTGCCATACGTATTTATTTTAACATATTATTTTAATAAAATAAACGATTTTAACTAAATATCATAAATAAAATTCTACCTATCAAAAAAGACATTACCGCCCCAAGCGAAGTAATTAGCAGTTTAATCCTTATATCTTTAACGTCTTCTTTATACTCGGCTTTATAGTTTAGCCCCTTATCGCTTAAAGTTATGCAATAATACGCCTCCTCTTTTTTGAAGGTGTTTATAACTTCTATATAACCGCGCGCCACTAACGAAACTACGATTTTTTCCACGTCTTCGCTCGAAAGTTTTAAGTAGGGCTGTGAAAATTCTGCAATAAGCGGTGCGCTTAAAAGAGAATTTTTACCGTCAGCCGAATTATCCGTTATTATTTTTAGAACAGTTCTTTGTTTTTTTGATAGCATAGTTTATCCTACGAAAAATAAAATTCCTAATATAACGCCTAAAAACGCGCCCAAAAACGCGCCGAAAAAACCCCACCCTAAACTGCTAAAATTCAACTTTTTGTCGTACAGTTTTTCCCTTTTGATATCTTCTTGGTAAGTTCGGGCTTTTTGCGTGGGAATTAAACAGTATTCACTACTTGAAAAATATTTCAAATTGACGTAGCCAAGCCCAGACAAAAGTTTAATACTATCGCTCACTTTTTGTTCGGTAAGATTAAGGCTTTTTGGCGAACTTAGTAAAACTTCCGCCGTTTCTAAAACACCGTAACCGCTACCTATCGGGCAAAGTTTTAATATAAGGTGTAAAATAAACACAGTAGCGCCGTCTAACATACTATTATTTTAACTAATTTTATATATAAAAATACCCAAGCGCTAAATTTAACGTAATTAAAAAAGCAAGCAAAACTGCTTGCTAAATTATAACTGCGTATATACTTTTTCGCCTAAATACCTTGTAGGCGTAATTTTTCGTTTCTTTATAGGGTGGAACTTTCGCCCCGTCACGCAACCATTTAGTTACGTTGCCTTCACCGGCGTTATACGCCCAAAGCGCGCTTTCAAGCGTTGGAAATTTTTCAGTTAAATATTTTAGATAATAAACGCCAAGATAAATATTAGTGCTACCGTCAAAAAGGTCGATATCGCCCACGTAAACTATTTTATCGGCAATAAATTTTGCCGTTTCGTCCATAAGTTGCATAAGCCCTTTCGCGCCCTTTTTTGAAACTGCGTTTTCGTTAAACCCACTTTCCGTTTTAATTACCGCTAACACGAGCGAAACGTCTAAGTCCGCTTGATAGGAATAATATTTAACCACGCTTAAATACTTTTTATATCCGCCTACTTCAACGTAAAATATTAGCGCGAGAAAAAGGAATATAAAAACTATT
>JAZLBK010000102.1:0-9779 GCA_045613665.1 Christensenellaceae bacterium
AGAAGGGAGCGACCTTGTTGGTCGCAGGAATTTTGCAAAAATGCAAGGAACAAAGCATAACGCAGTAAATAACGACTTAAAATCAAATGGCTGCCTGCGATATCTCACACCACAAACAGCCACCTGAAAATATATAATAAGGGGGAAAACAAAATTAAAAATGTTGCTTATACTATATACTTTTAAGTTGGTTTTGTAAAGCGTTTTAAGGCAGTTTTTAAAAAATATTTTTGAAAATTTTTTTACTCTTCAAAAGTTAAATAATTATAGGTTTTATCGGCGTATTTTAGTTTATATCCCGCCTTTTTTAAGCAGTCTAAACTCGCTAAATTTTGCTTATAGCATTTTGATACCGGAGTTTTTTTAAGGGTGTTTTTTGCGTATAAAGATACAAGTTTTACAGCCTCTACACCATAGCCTTTGCCATGGTATTTTTTTAGTAGCCTTACACCCACTTCAACTTGGTTAGAGTAGGTAAAATTATGAAGAACTACTTCGCCTATCAAATTCTTTTCACCCTTTATAAATATGCCTAAACACATATTATCTTTTTTAAGAAAATCGTTTTTTTGCATTTCAAAAAACGCGTCGGGCGTGGGGGTTTTAATATCTTTTTTATAATCGTAGCCCCAGTATTTATTTAGCGATTTATTAACGTTAAGTTCGTAGTAAGCGTTTTTGTCGCTTTCTTTTATTTTTGAAAGGGCTAGCCTTTCGCCAACGAGTTTTGGCGGAGTTTTAATTTGCATAGGATTTTTAACTTTAACGAAATACTTATGCAAGATTTCTATCGGCTGATATTGAGTTTTTGAAGTTCTAAGCCCTAAATCACCCGAATCGTCTTCACGGTTTATTAGATTTACACCGTCTTTTTCACACGCTTTTACAAATGCGTTAAAGGTGGCTGGGTATATCCCTTTATAATTTTTAAGGGCTTTTTCAACGTGAATAATAAAGGTTTCGCCGGCGTATTCGCCAACGGTTAAAGAACACATTTTGCCGTCTATTTCCATATACCCCGCTTGGTATTTGGCAAGCGACAAGTTTTCAATGAGTTTAAGGGTGTTTTTGTACTCAGCACTTTCTACCCTACCACCGCCTTTATGCTCTTTTTTATATTCTTTTAAGAAAGATTTTGCGCGCGCTACGTCTTTGCTTTGAAGTTTTTTGAATTTGTGGTTTTTATGGTTTTTATTAAAGGAATTTATGTGGTTTCTTTGTCCGGAAAACTTTTTGCCAACGAGAGTTTTAAGTTGCTCGTAATCGTAGATATAATCACTGTAATCGCGATTGTACTCAAAATTTATACCGCCGTAGCGCGACGATAATACGCTGAGATATCTTTCTTCAACGCACATAAAAGTAAGCGGAATACCGTTTTTTTGCGCGTAAATTTCTATCTTAGCGAGCGCACCGTCAAAATCCTTTCCTATCGGCAAGAAAAACGCCGTAAATTTGTTTTTGAAATTGCATTTAAGTATTAGCGTTTCATTGTAAACGGCGTAGGATAAATTGAACACGTCGTTCCACATATAAAGAACACCTGCGGATAAATCACATACTTTGTACGGGCTTTTTTTTGTATATTTTTGTATTTTTTTAAGACTTTTATCGTCAAAGTTGGCAAATTTTATCATATAGTTTCAAAAGGAAGCACGTGCTTCCTTTTATCTAATTTTATTTTGATTTTTTTCTAAAAATTCGGTTATGTCGCAAATGCGGTCAAGGTCGTCAGTCGTATAATAATCGATATATATTCTGCCTTTTTTGTCGTTTCCTATTGCTTGTATTTTAGTGCCGAAAACTTGTTGCATACGCGATATAAGGTCTTTAAGTTCAGCGCTTTGGTCTTCTTGGCGTTTAATTTGGCGCAATCTTTTCTTCTCGTCAGGCGGATTAAAATAGTCTTTAACTTCTTTTTCAATCTCCCTTACCGACATACCGTCTAAAATACATTTTTTGGCGATTTTGATTTGCGCGTCGGCAGGTAGGGTAACGAGAGCCCTTGCGTGCCCTTGCGAAATTTTACCGCCCGCCACCATTTTAATAACTTCGTCTTCAAGGCTTAAAAGTCTTAAAGTGTTAGCGATTGCCGAACGGCTTTTGCCGATACGCTCTGAAAGTTCTTCTTGGGTAAGCCCGTAATCGTCCATAAGTTGTTTCATTGCAGTGGCCGACTC
This sequence comes from Christensenellaceae bacterium, assembly GCA_045613665.1. Taxonomy (GTDB): domain Bacteria; phylum Bacillota; class Clostridia; order Christensenellales; family Borkfalkiaceae; genus HGM11412. The sequence continues at coordinate 2,181 of JAZLBK010000102.1, forward strand.
AATGGGATTTAAGTCTTCACGCTGTAAGTTTTCAATAAGCGAAATTTCTTTAATTTTTCTATCGTCGTACTCTTTAATAATTGCGGGAATTTTGTCTTTGCCTGCAAGTTTAGACGCTCTAAATCGGCGTTCGCCGGCAATTATCATATACTTGCCCTTTTCGTCTTTATTAACGACGATAGGCATAATAACTCCGTTGGTTTTTATAGAACTTGCAAGTTCGTTAAGCGCCTGCGGTTCAAAAACCTTTCTCGGTTGAGAGGGGTTGGGATAAACGTCTTTAAGTTCTAATTCTAAAACGCCTGACTTTATCTCTTCGTCAGTAACGCCAAAGGTCTTTTTGTAATCGTCTTCCGTTGAAGAAAATAATGCGGATAAACCCTTTCCTAAACCTTTATTCGACATCTTTAATCTCTCCTTTTAACAAAAACTCCTTGGTAAGTTCGTCATACGCTCTTGAACCGGCGCACCTTGGGTCGTGTAGCATTACGGGAACGCCGTGGCTGGGTGCTTCCGATACCCTTATGTTTCTTGGAACTACCGTGCTAAACACCTTTGCGCCGAAAAACCTTCTAATCTCTTCGGCAATTTGCCTTGACACTATGGCGCGCCCGTCGTACATCGTGAGCGAAACCCCTTCAATTTCAAGTTTTTTATTAAGGTGCTTTTTAACGAGTTTTATAGTGTTCATTAGTTGTGATAACCCTTCAAGTGCAAAATATTCACATTGAATAGGTATGATGATACTGTCGGACGCGGTAAGCGCGTTAATAGTTAAAAGCCCAAGCGACGGAGGACAGTCAATAGTTATATAATCGTAGTATTTTTCAACCTTTTTAAGTGCCTCTTGCAAACGCTTTTCGCGGTTTTTAATGTAAACAAGCTCCACTTCCGCACCCGCTAAATCAATACCTGCTGGTAAAATCTCTAAACAGTCGATTTTAGTGGGAATAATTACGTTTTTGGCGGGCGCGTCGTCAATTAAAACGTTGTAAACGGAATTTTTAATTGCGCTTTTGTTAAGTCCAAGCCCCGTAGTTGCGTTGCCTTGCGGGTCCATATCAACAAGCAAAACCTTTTTGCCGTGTTTTGCAAGGTAAGCCGACATGTTTACGCAAGTCGTAGTTTTTCCTACGCCACCTTTTTGGTTGGAAAACGAAATAATTTTACCCATATAATTTCCTTTAACCGTCGTTTTCGGGGGTTTCAGGCTTATCGTCCGTCACCTTTTCTTCTACGGTTTTGTTTATTTCTTCTTTTGCAAGTTCGTTATCTACTTTAACGAAAGGGTTTTCGTTATATAACCCGTCGCGCTTTTCCATAATTTCCATTATTTCTTGCGCGGTTTTATCCTCCATTATCATATCAACTTCGTCTTGATAAATGGTCTCTCTTTCAATTAAAAGCCTTGCCATATTATCGAGCTTAGACTTATTGTCCGCAAGAAGTTTAGTCGCTTTTTCGTGAGCAGTTTTGATAATTTTTTCAACTTCGTTATCTATAACCTTTGCAAGTTCTTCTGAGTAAGTTGCGCGGGTTTGCATATCTTTTCCTATAAATACTTGGTCGCCACCGCCGTAGTTAACAGGGCCTACTATATCGCTCATACCCCACTCGGTAACCATCTTTCTCGCGCGTTGAGTAATTACGCTAATGTCGTTAGACGCGCCAGCCGAAATATCCTTAATAATAAGTTCTTCGGCAACTCTACCGCCAAGCGTCATAGTAATATCGTCTAAAAGTTTGCTCTTTTCGATATGATTGCTGTCGTTATCAGGTCTTGTCATAGTGTAGCCTGCCGCCATACCACGCGGAATAATTGAAACTTCTTGAACAGGGTCGCAACCGGGAAGTAATCTTGCTAAAATCGCGTGACCTGCTTCGTGGTAAGCGGTAATTCGCTTGTCGCTTTCAGTTACCACGCGAGATTTTTTCTGCGGTCCTATAATAACTTTGTTTATCGCTTCGTAAAGGTCAACGTTGGTTATAAACTTTCTGTCCGCCCTTGCAGCAAGGATTGCCGCTTCGTTAAGAAGGTTTGCAAGGTCCGCACCCGAAAAACCTGCCGTAATTCGTGCTATTACCTTAAAATTAACGTCTTTTGCAAGCGGTTTGTTTCTTGCATGAACTTTAAGTATTGCCTCTCTACCCCTAACGTCAGGAATATTTACGTAAATTTGGCGGTCAAATCTACCCGGTCTTAAAAGCGCTGGGTCTAAAATGTCGGCACGGTTAGTCGCCGCGATTATTATAATGCCTTCGTTAGCGTCAAACCCGTCCATTTGAACTAAAAGTTGGTTAAGGGTTTGCTCTCTTTCGTCGTTACCACCGCCAAGACCTGCGCCACGGTGACGGCCTACCGCGTCAATTTCGTCAATAAACACGATGCACGGCATACTTTTTTTAGCCATTGCAAACAAATCTCTTACTCTGCTTGCACCTACGCCTACGAACATTTCAACGAAATCCGAACCCGAAATAGAGAAGAAAGGAACGTTGGCTTCGCCTGCAACCGCTTTTGCAAAAAGCGTTTTACCCGTTCCCGGAGGGCCTACTAAAAGAACGCCCTTTGGAATTTTTGCGCCAAGTTCGGAAAACTTTTTAGGATTTTTCAAAAACTCAACGATTTCTTGAAGTTCTTGCTTTTCTTCTTCTGCGCCTGCAACGTCACTAAATCTCACTTTAACGTTTTGGTTTACTCTTGCTTTGGTTTTACCAAAATCAAGCGCCGACTTGTTAGAGCCGTTTACTTGGCGCATCATAACCATAACGAGTATTAAGCCTATACTTACAACTAAAATAGGCATTATTAAAGAGGACCATAACGAACCTTCGTTGGGGTCGGAATAATCGATAGAAACGCCGTTTTGATACAAAACGTCAATAATTTTATCGCTAAAATACTCGCTTTGAGAACCTCTGCCGTAACTCGTGGTGTATTTTTGGGTGAAACCGAAGGTCGTTTCAACGTAACCGGTTAAATTATACCCGTCAACCACGATTTTTTTAATTTGCTCACCATCGTCTAAGCCCGACACGTCGTAGGCAACGTTGCCACTATCGTCAACAACGATACCCGCTTGTTTTAAGAACTGGTCGGTAGTCAAGTCTACAACGGAAAGTTTGTTCAGTATAAAAAATATGCCAAAAATGGCAACAACCGCTACAAGAACGATAATTAACCACTTTTTAGAGCCTTGCTTTTTCATTTTTGCCTCCTATCGCCAAGAAATTAAATAAATTTACGCTATAACGCATTTTAACATAGTTTATATAAAATTTCAATGATTTCACTTAATTATTATGTTATTTTTATTAAATTATTATATATCTAACAAGAAATTTTTAATTTTACTAAAAAATTTGTATTAGCGCATAAACACTTAAATTGCGCCTAACAAAAACAAAACCTTGCAGTTTGAAAAATAAATATTGTACTAAAAACAATAAAAACTTTATCAATATTATTATACACGAAAATTTTTACTATTGCAACGGTAACTTTACAATATAATTTAACTTTTAATATTTAACGTTTATTTGTAGGTTTTTAGATTTATTGCAAACCTAATAAAAACAATTTGTAAAAAACTTGTTTCACATGAAACATTTTAGGGTAATTTTTAATTTTATAAAACTTAAAACGTGCGATATTATCGAAGATTTTGGGTTTTTGTAAAACTAATAAAAGTAGATAAATTTTATACAAATTTTCTTTGTCTACTGTAAAATTTAGAGCCTTAAAACTAATGTTTCACGTGAAACAATTTAGACGCTATTTTTATGTTTTGCGCATACTGATTTAATTATAATTTTTTTGTTGTTTTGTTTAATTTTTCCTATATTTAGTGTTTTAATTTAGCATGGTGCATATAAAAATTAGTTGCGCTATCAAAAATTAGACACAAAAAAACTGCAAGAATGAAGTCTTGCAGTTTTTGTTCTAATTAAGCTGGGATAAGTAGGTTTGAAATAAAGTCCAAACTCAAAACCCAAGTCATCAAATCGTTGAAGTAGCATTTTACCGATTCGCCCGTTTCGGTTACGGGAGTTAAATAGTCGTTAACGTTAGGAATAATAAGGTAAAGCAATATACATGCCACTAAACATATAATTAAAGCAACGGCGATACTGAATATCATACCTAAAACTTTATCAATAGCACCTATTGCACCACCGCTTGTAATTGCCTTAAATATCTTTTTAAGAACCTTGAATAATATAAGTGATATTATAAACGCTGAAACGAACGCTATTGCGGTAACCGCCCAGCCGGTAATAATTTGGGTTAATTGTAGTTCGCCCGCCTTACTAATAATTAAATCGGCAATAGTCGGGTGTAAAAACGACGGAATATTCGTAGAAGAAAGGGACTCGATTATTTGTTCTTTGCTACCTTCGAAAAGCACGCCGTCAAGCCCAAAAAGCGCGTCAACCTTAGCACTTATCGCCTCTGGTACGGCTGGTATTGACGTTGTTATAAATTCGGCTATATACGAACAAGTAAATATAGCAACGATTAGCGCGGCAATTCCGCCAAATAAAGAAAATATTTGTTTTACGAAACCTTTTGAAAGCCCTATGATTAAAGCAATCAATAAAACCGCAAGAACAACGAGGTCAACTAGCGCTACGTTCATTCCGCCCAGCGCTATAACTGAGGGAATAGCAAGTAAATTAAGCATAGTTTTACTCCTGTAAATTAAATATATTTTATTAAGTTAAATTATAAATATTTTATCATAAAGAAAGTTTAGTGTCAATATAAGTTGACAAATATAAGATAAATAAATTTTTTCCATATAAACGGTTTTTATACCGATTAAAAAAGGAAAAAACGGTCTAAAATATTTATATGTGCTCTTATATTTTTAATTCGCTTAAACGCGATAATTCTAATGAAATAGCAAAAACCGTTAACCTTTTGTACGATACCGACAAGCCCGTGATAGTTTGCGTTGGTTCAGATCTCGTCGTTGGGGATAGTTTAGGCCCGATTGTAGGCACTAAACTTAACGAAAAGTTAAACGGTAAGGCTTTTATTTACGGAACTTTATTAAGCCCCGTAACAGCAAAAGAAGTTCCCGTTATACAAAGCGAAATTAAAAAACTGCACCCTTATTCAAAAATTTTAGTAATTGACGCTGCAATCGGCATTAAAGAAGAAATAGGCTACGTTAAAATTGCAAACCAAGGCATAAAACCGGGTCTTGGCGTAGATAAGGACTTGCCTTTAATAGGCGACGTTTGTATTATAGGTATCGTTTCTAATAAAAAAGAAAACAATTTTAACTATACGACGAGATTTTCGCTAATTTATAGTTTAGTTAACGATATAGTAGGCGGTTTAGTTAAGGCTTTTAATTAAATAATTAAAAAAGTAGCAAGTTTTATTGCTACTTTTTGTTTTTATAAATCAATCTTCTTTAAGGCTGTTACCTAAGAAAGTGCCGTATCCTATTGACTTTTTGTCAAGTTTAATAACTTCGGGCTTTTCCCTTCTTTCGCGCTTGCCGTTTTTATCAGCAAAATCTCTTTTTCTGTTAGGTGTTCTGCCGTAACGCTCTGATTTATCACTTTTAAGGTTTTCAGGAACTACTACAACGTAGCGATTAGGTTCAACGCCTTCGGATTCAGTTTTTACACCTTCAACGTCAGTCAACGCTGAGTGAATAACCTTTCTTTCAAAGGGGTTCATAGGTTCAAGAGAGAATTTTTTACCGTATTTAAGCGCTTTTTCTGCAATGCGTTTAGCAAGGTTTTTAAGCGTTTCTTCACGTTTTTCGCGATAGTTTTCGCAGTTTACTACTACTTTCTTATATTCGTCGTTCCCGATATTTGCAGTTGCGCCTGCTAAGGTTTGAAGAGCGTCAAGCACTTCGCCTCTATAACCGATAACCGAAGTTGGAGAAGTGGTTAAAATTTCAATTACGATTTTGTCGCCGTTTTCTTTAATTTCGGTAGTTGCTGGAATTTTCATCATTTCAAGAAGACCACATATAAAGTTAGAAGCGCGTTCGCCATCGTCTTCAATAGCGGTTACTTCTACCTTGGCGTTTTTACCACCTATACCTAAAAAGCCTTTTTGCGCGTCTTCAAGTACGGTAATTTTTGCTTGGTCTTTACTTATATTTAATTCGATTAAAGCGTTGTCAATTGCTTCTTCAACGCTTTTTCCGTAAAATATTGCCATAACTATATTAATCCTTATTTTTTTTGTTTAAGTATCCAAATCTTTTGTTGTATTTTTCTTCTTCTTGCTTTTTGATTTCTTTTTCGAACTTCTTTTCAACGATTTTATTGATAATTACCGTTGAGAACATACTAAACAACGTGCTTACGATAAGATAAAGCGAGAAAGACGCGGTGTACATAAACGAGAATACACCGAACATAATAGGCATCATCCAAAGCATCATTTTATTTGTTTGTTGAGCCGTTTGGTCTACCGTTTGAAGTTCAAGTTGCGCTTTTTGAGATTTAGTCATTATAAGTTGAGAAAGTAGCATTGAACCTATCGATAATAAAACTAAAATTAAGTATCCGTTAGAAGAATCTTTCAACTCGTCAAGTTTACTTGAACCTGTTAAAATATCGTAAACGTTTTCGTCGCTTATTGACGAAGTTATCGTTTGAGATGAGCAAGAACAACCCTTTGAGTAAGCAAAGGAGTTTTTATACGCGCTTTTTTGAATAAACGCCTTTTTCCAAGGCAAGTCTTCTACCCAAATGTTTTTTACCCATAAGAAAGAGTGCGTATCGGCATTTTCTAAATACTTGTCCGCAGCGGCGTCTTGCGCGGGTTTAATAATTAACTCTTGTATTTCTTCGGTAGATAAATCTCGGTTAGTGTAATATAAAACGATATATTCTTTACCTTCAACAAGCGTTATATCAGTTTCATATTCTTCTTTCATATTACCGTTTTCATCAACGAGATAATATCTTTCTTCAACGTTTTCGTTGTTTCTTACGCTCTCGCTATACGCAATAGCCATTTTATTAAAATCTTCCACTTTAGAGTAGGTAGAATACTGAGTAAACGCAGATATTACTATAATAAAGAAAACGAGCGTGAAAAGGGTGGGTAAGCAGGACGCAAAAGTCGAATACCCCTCTTTTTTATAAAGCGCCATCATTTTTTGAGAATAAAGTTCTTTATTATTAGCGTATTGCCTTTGAAGTTTTTCAAGTTCCGGCCTCATTCTTTCCATTTTAAGAGCGTTCTTTTTAGTTGCCACTCTTGAATAAATATCGAAAGGTAAAGGTAAAATTTTTAATATTAGCGAGAATAACAATATACCTACTGCGATATATCCGCCGAAAGAGAAAAATTCTATTAACTTTGCAACAAGTTCGGTAACACCCGTTAACGGAACGTTTTGTAAATCGTTATCGTAAACGGTTACTTGACTTGCTAAAATATTCAAAATTTCCATATTTTCCTTATAAATAAAAAATTTTAATTGATAAAATAAGGGCTATAAGCCCTTAAAAAACTATAATACCCATTTAAGTTTACTTTTACTATCCGGCACGGGGTCGTACCCACCGCGACTTAAAGGATTACATCTTAAAATTCTAAAAATAATAAGACCG
>JAZLBK010000103.1:0-7217 GCA_045613665.1 Christensenellaceae bacterium
AATTTTTCGCATAGACGCATCCGAAAACCCTGCAAGCGGAGCAAAAAACACGTTGTTTTCAACCGTAACGTTATTTATAGTTAGGGGCTTAATTATCATTTTCTTCCCCTTTAACTTGATTGTAAATTTCATCTAACTCTAAAAGGTTAAAATCGCTCATTGATTTACCTTGCGCTAAAACCTGTTTTTCAACTTGATTAAACCTTTTTATAAATTTATCTACCGAATTTTTAAGACATAACTCAGCGTCAACCCCGTTAAGTCTAACAACGTTAACCGCACTAAACAATAAATCTCCGCACTCTTTTTCTATTTCCGTTTTATCGCCCGAAGAAATAGCAAATTCAAGTTCTTTAACTTCTTCTAAAATTTTACTAATTGCGTCGCTTGTCCTTTCAAAATCAAAATTGAACTTTTTAGCCCTTTTGCCTATTTTTTCAGCGCGCATCAAAGAAGGCATTGACGAAGGAACGGCGCTTAAATATTCCGTTGCCGTTTGGTAGCCCTTTTCAACGATTTTATTGTTGTTCCAAACGTTGAGCGCGTCGCTTGACTTTAACGCCTTGTCGTTTTTGAAAACGTGGGTGTGGCGTGAAATTAGTTTTTTACACAAATCACTTAAAACGTCATACCTTGAATACCTTGCACTTTCTTCGCCGAAAAGGATATAGAAAGCCGACTGTAAAATAAGGTCACCCGTTTCTTCTATTATCATAAAATCATCGCCTTGACTTACCGCGTCAACGAGTTCGTAAGCCTCTTCAATAACGTTTTTAAGTATGCTTTTTTCAGTTTGTTCTCTATCCCAAGGGCAACCGTTTGGCGAACGAAGAATTTCAAGTATGGAAATTAAATCGTTAAAATCATACCTATTTTTTTCAGTTAAACTAAGTTTAGGAATATATAAACAAGTAGAATAATCGTATTTTTCTTGCCTATCGAGTTCGTAAAGTATTATTTTAGAGTTTTTTTGGTTTGAAGAAAGGTAAACTTCCATTTCGTCGCCAAAAAGTTCCGCTAAAAACAATTTTACTTTACTTGCCGTTATTACACTGTCAATTGCGTAAACGATTAGCGGTGCTGAAAGCGAGTGGTTTTTATCCACTTCGTAAGCGGAAACGGAAGTATAGTTGCTTTCGCAAACGTTAAGCCTTTCAAGACATTTACAAGCGTATGAAACACCTGCGTAAACTTTAACGTTTTTTGTTTTTGAAAGGATATACTTTAACGAATTATCTTCGGTGGCGCACCCGTCTACGAGATAGCAAACGGGCTCATTTTTGCTAAGTTTTATAACTTCGTTTGCTAAATTTTTATTAAGCGTGTCAAAGTTTCTGCTTTTTTCATAAATAAAATCAAGCGTGTCAATATTTTTTTGGAACTTAGAAAGATTTTTATAACTTTCAGTAAGCCCCGTTCTTGCAACTACTTTTACGCTTGATTTAATAATATTTTCAGCGGAAGAAGAAATATCTTTTCCGTCAACTCCCAAACCTATAACGGTTATTTCGTTCATTTTGCACCTTTAATTTTATATTGATATAAATAATATAACTTAAATTTACAAAACAAGCAACCAAATAACAAAAAATATCGCTTATAATCGCGCCAAACACGTTTATATTTGGGTTTTTTAATAGAATAATAGATAAAACTATTTTTGCTATCGCACCAAACAGCCCTGATATTATAGTAACTTTATACCTGCCCATAGCGTTAATAGACGCAATGAGAGTTTGCATTATAGGAAGTAATAGAATTGATAAAGATGAAAGTTTGAGCATATTTACAGTTATAGTTTTATATTCGCTACTGAGCCCCGAATATAACACGTTTACTGCAACGCTTGAAAATAGGTAGGTAATAACCGCAAACACCTGAGACAAGCAAAGCGTATAAAAGGTTGCTTGATAGGTCTTATTTAGATAATTACCACCCTCTTTTTTTATTTTAGAAATTATAGGAATACTCGTTACCGCTAACGCGTAGCAAAAGGAAACGGGTAAACTTACTATTGATTCAACCGCGCCCGAATATAGTCCGTAATACTCGGTTGCATGACTTGAATAGTTGCTAACGATATTGAGAATTAAACCGCTGTCTATCGCGCGGGTTAACGGCATAATTATCGTTGCCACCATCATAGGAAAAACCGTTTTAACTATGGGCAAAACGTCGGTTTTTACTAAAAAAAACTCTTTAACGTCTATTGATTTTTTAGTTTTATAAATAAAATACAGTAGCGTTACAAGTTCGGAAATAGTAACCGCAATCGTTGCGCCTGCGCTTGCTAACACAACGTTGTTTTTTAACAAATAACAAACGGACAACCCTACTATTAGTTTAACAATTTGCTCTAAAATTTGAGATACGGCTGTTGGTTTCATATTTGAAAAGCCTTGAAAATATCCCCTAAAACAAGAAATTAAACTAACTAAAAATACCGACGGCGCAATTCCCACGTAAGATAGCCTTGCCTTAAAATCACCTTGCAGTACGGCTATGTTTTTAGATAATATTATCGTTAAAAGTGAGGTTACAAAACCTATAATGGCAAATAGTTTAATTGAACTTTTTAGCGTTTTTTCAGGCGAATTTCCTTCCGCTATAAGTTTGGATATTCCGCTTGGAACACCCGTTGAAGAAAAGGTCAACAAAATAGTATAAAGCGGAAAAACCATTTGGTAAACGCCTATACCTTCCGCACCTAAAATATTTGTTAAAGGAATTCTATATAGCGCGCCTATAAGTTTAGTAATAACTCCGCCGAAAGAAAGTGTCAACGCACCGCTTAAAAGACTATTTTTTAACTTCACGCGTCAACTTCCAATACGAGCAATTTTGCCGAAAAGTTTGCAAGCGAAATTTCTTTAAGCCCCATTTGCCCGCCCGTTTTAGTATCTAAAATTATCACAGCGCCAAGCGATTCGTTTTCCACGCCTAACACGGGAACGATAATTTGGCTAAAAAATTCCGTTTCATCACCGTTTTGCGTTATTTTTTTAACCGTTCCGCCCTCGCTGGAATTTATTATAAAACTTGATTTTTCTTCCACCGTTTTAATCATATTTTCGCAAAGTTTTTCGCCTTTTAGATGCTTTGCTTGACGCGTTGCTTGAACAACCGCGTTTTTATCCGTTATAACAACCGATAACGAAAGCATATTAGCCAAGCAATCGGCAACCGCCGCGGTGGTCTTTTCATAAGTTGAAAGCGGAGAATATTTTTCTAAAATAACCCTTTCTTTTTCAACTGAAATTTCAAGTAAATCACCCGAATTTATCTTTAACGTTTTTCTAATTTCTTTTGGTAGAACTACTCTGCCAAGCCCGTCTACCCTTCTTACGATACCCGTTGATTTCATAAATACTCCTTTAGGCTAAACGCCCAAAAAAAGTATGTAAAAATTTCCAAATATTATGTAAAAAAGCAAGGCGAATTTTGCCTTGCTTTTTATTAGTTAAGTTCTTTTTTAATTTCTTCTTTATAAGTCATTTTTGAAACTTCATCAAAAATTTTAGTAACTTCTTCGCTGGGTGATTTAGTTGAAAGTGATACCGTTATTGCAACGATAAGCGCTATTATAAAGCCGGGGATAATTTCGTAAATACCCGTAATAGGCGCTAAGAAATACATCCATACAACCGAAACTACAAATCCCGTAATAATCGACGCTACTGCGCCAGCGTAGTTTAAGCGACGGAAATAAAGCGACAACAATATTACAGGGCCGAAAGCAGAACCAAATATAGCCCAAGCCGATTCAACTAATCCCATAATACCACCCGTGCCGGGCAATAAAGCAATAATCAACGCAATTATTAAAATTACTATAACGGCAAGCCTACCCATGTTAAGCATTTGCTTGTCGGTAGCGTCTTTTTTGATAGACGACTTGTAAATATCGCTTGAAAAGGAACTTGAAGATGCAAGTAATTGACTGTCCGCCGTTGACATTGATGCCGCAACCACCGCCGAAATAAGAATTCCTGAAAGAACTCCTGGAACGATAGCCCTTGAAAGTAAAATGAATACCCTTTCTTTATTGTCGTCATTTATAAAGTCGCCAAAATATTCGTGTGATACTACCGCAACTACCGACGCCATTATACATATAACAGCCGTCCAAGCGCTACCTACGATTTGCGATTTTCTCATTTCCTTTTCGCTCTTTATAGATATGTATCTTACGATAATATGTGGCATACCAAAGTACCCTAAGCCCCAGCCAAGCCCCGAAATTATATCGGCAATGCTGTTATAGTCAAACTTACCTGATGATAAAAGGCTAAAATAAGTATTTGAAGTAATTACCGTACCAACTGGTGCAAAACCTTCTACCGACATTATAAATAAAGCGATAATAGGAAGTAATAAAAGTGCAGCAAGCATTAAAATACCTTGGAAAAAATCCGTCCAACAAACTGCGTTAAAGCCACCAAGTAAAGTATAAACGCCGATTACTACCGCAGAAAATATCATACCCCAAGTTTTATTTATAGCGCCACCGGTTACGAGTTCAAAAAGCGTACCGCAAGCGGAAATAGAAGATGCAGTATAAATACAGTATGCAATAACGAAAATAACCGCGCAAGTAATTCTAAGCACGTTGTTTTTTGCATTTACTCTATTAGATAAGTATTGCGGAATAGTAATAGCGTCCCCCGCCTTTATAGCGTAACGGCGAAGTCTTGGCGCTACGAAAATCCAAGCGCAAATAGTTCCTATAATTAAACCTATTGAAATCCAAACCTGACCAAGACCTAAAACACAAATTGCGCCGGGTAAACCCATAAGCACCCACGCGCTCATATCCGATGCGCCGGCAGATAAAGCGGCAACTAAACCGCCCATATTTCTTCCGCCTAAAAAGTATTCTTTCTCGCCACCGCCTTTACTTTTTAAGAAAAAGAAAATACCAACGGCAAGCACGATAATAAAATAAAAGATAAACGCAATAATTTCACCTAAGTTCATAATACTTTTTCTCCTTACTCTTCTTCATAAAAATTATTAGTTAAAAATTCTAATACCTTTTTTACGGGAACTGCGTAGCCCAAAACGAATTCCGTACTATCATCAACGAGTGCGGCGGCATAGTTAATACCGCAAATTTTATAGTCTTTATTCAGTAAAACCCCACCTGACGAACCGCTGTTTAACGGCGCACTGTGTTTTATAACGTTAAACTTTACGTTAGAGATGTTTTCGTTTATATGGCCGTTTTCGGTGGGAATTGAAACAGCAATATAGTTTTCAACCTTACCTTCCGTAACGGCGTTGATTATCCCTATCGGTTGACCTATTGCAACAACGCTATCCCCCGCTTTGGGGTTTTCACTTGCAAAGGATAAAACTTTATACTCGCGCTCTGTGGTAAAGGAAACTACGGCTAAGTCGTAATCAGGGTCAAACGTTATAAGTGACGACGCGTACGTTTCCCCATAGCAATCTCGAACGGTATATTCAAAACGATTAAAGATATCTTCGTTTTTATATATTACGTGATTATTAGTTAATAAATAATAGGTATAGCCGTTCATAACTGAAACTTTATCAAAAATAACACCGCTACCTTGCGAAATCGTTTCGTTAAGTTTGTTTCCAAATACTGAAAGGTTATATTGAGTTAAATTTACGGTAAAGTTTGCCTCTATTATGCCTTCGGTTATAACGCCGTTTGAAAGGTCTAACTCTTCTTCGGGCGTATTGCTACTTTGTTCGTTGTCAAAAATAATAGAGCAAGAACATAGCGCCAAACAAAAAGTTAAAACCATTAAAATTAGCGATATTTTTTTAATTTTATTAAAACAACTTTTCGTCATAATAACTTATTATACACTAAATACTAAAAAATTACAATTAAATAATGGGTAGGCTGTAAAGTCCACCCATTTATTTTACGCTTTTTTAGGCTTAATAAGTATAAAACTTATAAGCGTAGCAACTGCGTACATTATCGAAGTAAAAATTAAAATATCGTTATAATTTCCGGTTGCACCTACTATCGCGGTTGCAATTTGGTTACCCGTTAAGCCCGCAATAGCCCAAGCCGAAAGCGCTATACCGTGTATTGAAGAAATTTTACCCATACCGTAAACGTCGGATAAAAGCGTGGGGAGATTACTAAACCCACCGCCGTAACCAGCGTTAACAACTAATAAAAGCGCAATGGCAATTACGGTTGCAACAGCACCGCTACCACTTAAAGAACCAGTAAATAAAGCAATTAACGTAAGCGCAATTTCACTTATTAATATAATTTTATAAACGGTGTTTCTATCCTTCATTTTGTCGCCAACGGTAGAATACGCAAGCCTACCACCAGCGTTAAACAAGCCGGTAATCGTACATAAAACGCCTGCAACCGAGCCTAAACCAAGGAAACTGTATATATACTTTTCTTGTGAAATAAGTGCTAAACCACAAGTGATGTTTATGTAAAATACAAGCCAAATACCGATAAATCTAACGTCTAAGAAAATTTTGAACCTTGAAAGGAATTCTTTAAGGTTAAAGGGTTTATGTTCTTCAACCCAACCGTCAGGCTTTTTAAGAAGAAGATGCCCTAAAAACATCATAATAAACCAAATTGCGCCTAAGATATAAAGTGAGAACTCAACGCCTAAAAGAGAAATTAAACTTTCAATAATAGGCGAAAAAATCATTTTAGCCGCACCGAAACCAGCAACCGCTAAGCCGGTAGCCAAACCTTTTTTATCGCTAAACCAAAGCATTAAGGTTTTAACCGGCGAAAGATATCCAAGCCCTAAGCCAAAACCCATAATAACGCCGTAGAACAATAAAATTAAAACTATACTGTTAATTCTTATTGCAAAACCCGTTCCTATAACGCCTAACGCAAAGCATATGGTTGCAATTAAACTCGCCTTTTTAATGTCCTTTTCAACGAAATTGCCAAGAAAAGCAGCAGACATACCAAGGAAGAAGATTGCTAAACTGAACGCCCATTCAAGCGTAGCCTTATTAAACCCTAAGGGAACTATCGCATTACTGAAAATCGACCAGCAATATACCGTGCCGATACTTGCGTGAAGAAGTAATGCAGGGATTGCAGCCCTTGTCCATTTGTTAGATAAGTTACTCATAAATACCTCGTATTTTAATTAACACAATTATTGATTATACGCCTATATTTTTTTTAAGTCAATATTTTTTATTTAATTTTAGAAAAATTAAAGCGGAGAAACTTTCTC
>JAZLBK010000104.1:0-9174 GCA_045613665.1 Christensenellaceae bacterium
CCAAGGTGAACTTCAAGAACCTGACCGATGTTCATACGTGAGGGAACGCCGAGGGGGTTAAGAACGATTTGAAGTGGCGTACCGTCGGCAAGGAAAGGCATATCGCTTTCGGGTAAAATTCTCGGAATAACGCCCTTGTTACCGTATCTACCTGCCATCTTGTCGCCGACGCTAATTTTTCTCTTTTGAGCAATGTATACTCTAACGAGTTTGCTAACCCCTGGGTCAAGTTCGTCTTTATTTTCACGAGTGAAGATTTTAACGTCGACAACGATACCGCCTTCGCCGTGCGGAACTTTAAGTGACGTGTCTTTAACTTCTCTTGCCTTTTCACCGAAAATTGCTCTTAAAAGTCTTTCTTCGGGGGTAAGTTCAACTTCGCTCTTTGGCGAAACTTTACCTACTAAGATATCACCGCTCGTTACTTCCGCGCCGATACGAATAATACCGTCGGCATCAAGGTCTTTAAGAACTTCTTCCGAAAGGTTAGGAATATCGCGAGTGATTTCTTCTTGACCAAGTTTAGTATCACGCGCTTCGATTTCGTGTTCTTCAATGTGGATAGAAGTAAACACGTCGTCTTGCACGAGTTTTTCCGATAAAAGTATAGCGTCTTCGTAGTTGTAACCTTCCCAAGTCATATAACCGATAAGGATATTTCTACCAAGTGCGAGTTCGCCGTTAGCGGTTGCAGGACCGTCTGCAAGAATTTGACCTTTTTCAACCTTGTCGCCAGTAGAAACGATAGGTTTTTGGTTAAGGCAAGTTCCTTGGTTAGAACGTTCGAATTTTTTAAGAGTATAAGTAAATAAGTTACCGTCTTCTTCTTCAACGATAATCTCTTTGCCCGAAACCGCTTTAACTACGCCCGCGTTTCTCGCGATTGCCATAACGCCCGAGTCGTATGCGATTTTCGCTTCGATACCCGTTGCTACGATAGCGTTTTCAGGTTTAATAAGGGGAACTGCTTGACGTTGCATGTTCGAACCCATAAGCGCACGGTTGGTATCGCTGTTTTCAAGGAAAGGAATAAGCGCGGTTGCAACCGAAACGAGTTGTTTGGGCGAAACGTCCATATAATCAACTTCTTCTCTTGCAATTTCGCTAATTTCTTCACGATTTCTGCACGATACACGCTCGTTTACAAATCTGCCGTTTTCATCAAGCGGTTCGTTTGCTTGCGCTACTATATATTTATCTTCTTCGTCGGCGGTAAGGTAGTCAACTTGTTCGGTAACTACGCCCGTTGCCTTGTCAATCTTTCTGTACGCAGATTCGATAAAGCCGAATTCGTTTACCTTAGCGTAGGTCGAAAGCGAAGTGATAAGACCTATGTTTTGACCTTCCGGCGTTTCGATAGGACACATACGACCGTAGTGAGTGTAGTGAACGTCACGAACTTCGAAAGTTGCTCTTTCTCTGTTAAGACCGCCAGGACCTAACGCAGAGAGTTTTCTCTTGTGGGTAAGTTCTGCAATGGGGTTGGTTTGGTCCATAAATTGCGAAAGTTGTGATGAACCAAAGAATTCCTTAATTGCCGAACTAACAGGGCGTACGTTGATAAGCCCTTTGGGGTTTATTTCCTTAGGGTCTTGCGTAGACATACGCTCTTTAATAACTCTTTCAAGCCTTGCAATACCGATACGGAACTGATTTTGTAAAAGTTCGCCAACACTTCTTACACGGCGGTTGCCTAAGTGGTCGATATTGTCGATAGTGCCGATACCATAGTTAAGGTCGCCGTTTAACGAAATAGACGCAACTATATCGTCAACGGTAACGTGTTTATGGTTGAGAAGTTCGATAAGGGGTTTAAGCGTCTTTTTCTGTTCGGCAGAAAGTTTAGAAGGAATATTACCGCTTTCGATAATTTCGTAGAATTCCTTACAAGCCTCTACGAACTTTCTTCTCATTTCCTTTCTTGCTTCTTCGTTTTTCTTATCTTCGGGCTTACCCTCGGCAAGTCTTTCAGCAGAAAGGTCTTCAACGTAATAGAGGTCGTTGATTTGAGTTCTCATTTGCTCGGCAACGTCTTCAATCGCCATTGTCTTACACATATCGGCGATTTCTCTTGAAAATCTTACGTTGGGGTAGAATACCGTTTCTAAAAGACCGAACGGTCTTGCCTTAACGCCGAGAACGGCTTCGAAATCAACTACGTTGTTAGATATAATTCTGCGCTTTTCACCGTCTTGACCTTTGAGGTCAACTACGTTGATACCGCTATTTTGAACTGCAATTGCTTGTTCTTGATTTATAACTTCGCCTGCTTTAACTAAAAGTTCGCCGTCTTCGTTAATAATATCGCTGAACGCAACTTGACCTTCAATGCGGTTAGATATGCACAATCTCTTATTGAACTTATATCTACCAACCCTTGCTAAATCGTATCTTCTCGAATCAAAGAAAAGGTTTTTAAGGTGTTGCTTAACGGCTTCTTCGGTGGGAAGTTCGCCTGGTCTTAACCTTCTGTAAAGTTCGAATAAACCTTCGCCTTCGTTCTTAGCAGTATCTTTTTCAAGTGTAGCGTTAATCATAGCGTCGTCACCAAACACGCCGAGAATTGATTCGTTAGTTCCAAAACCAAGCGCGCGGAGTAAGGTGGTAGCCGCGATTTTACGCGTTCTGTCAACGTGAACCCAAAGTACGCCCTGAGAATCTTGCTCGAATTCAAGCCAAGCACCACGGTTAGGCATTACCGTAGTAGAGAAAAGTTTTTTGCCCGATTTATCTTGCACAAAACCGTTGTATACGCCGGGTGAACGAACGAGTTGGGATACCACTACTCTTTCAGCACCGTTTATTATGAAAGAACCACTGTCGGTCATTTTGGGAAGTTCGCCCATAAATACCTTTTGGTCGATAATTTCACCCGTAACCTTGTTGTTAAGCCTTACGTTAACTTCAAGTGGAACGGCGTAGGTTGCGTCTCTATCACGACACTCTTTCTCGCTGTATTTGGGTTTACCGCTTAAATTATGGTCGAGAAAGTAAAGTTCGTAGTGGTCAGCAAAGTCGGTTATAGGAGAAAAGTCTTCAAGAACTTCGCCGATGCCCTCTTCAATAAACTGCTCGTAAGAATCTTTTTGCGCTTCTACGAGATAAGGGATAGGTTGAACTTCTTTGATGTTAGCAAAAGACTTTCTTTCAACGTTGCCGCATTTGACTGTTTGCATATTACGCATTTAATTTTGCACTCCTTTATAAAAATTGTAAAACTTCTTGATTATTTTTTGAGGTTTTGATATAATATCCGCATGAAATTTGCAACGGAAAATCGCAAAAATCTTATAAATATAATTTATACGCCTCAAAATTCAGCGTTTTTCTACCTAAAAAAGGCCAAAAAGACGCTATTATTACATTTTAGCATTTTACAATTATAGTTCATTAGATTGCAATTGTCAACCGTTTGAAAGAAATTAACTTAAATTTTTTTGTCGAATTTAGGACATTTTTTATGAGAATTGATAAATTTTTGAAAGTTTCACACATATTAAAACGCCGTAGCGTGTCAAAAGACGCGTGCGACGCTAATAGAGTTTTCGTCGGGGATAAGGCGGTTAAACCCTCTTACCAACTTAAAGTTGGCGATATCGTTACCTTGAAGTTTGGAAGTGGCGAAATTAAATTTAGGGTTTTACAACTTCAACAGCACGTTAAAAAAGAAGATTGCTGTAACCTTTACGAAATTCTTGGAGAGTAATTTATGCAAAACAAAATTAAAATTACCGCAGTGGTTTTAGCGGCTGGCTCAGGTAAACGCGCCAAACAAAAACAAAATAAAATGTTTTCACTTTTAGGTGGCACGCCCGTTATATTAAAAACGGTTTCCGCCTTTTCGCAAATTAAAAAAATTGACGAAATTATCGTAGTTTATTCAAATGGCGAACAAGATAAACTCAAAGAAATTTTATCTAATATCGAAAAGCCTATTCGCTACGTTTTGGGCGGTGAAACGAGATTTGACTCGGTTAAAAACGCGCTTGAAGTAATTGAAGGCGGTGCCGTTTTATTGCATGACGGCGCGCGCCCGTTTATTTCTCAAAGAGATATAAGCGAAGTTATAAAAAGCGTTCTTGTAAACGGCAGTGGCGTTTTGGCCACTCCCCTTACCGATACCGTGCTTGAAACGGATGGAGATTTAACGGTGTTTGCGTCTGGGCGAAAGAATAAACTTTCGGCTTTAACACCACAAGGTTTTATGCTCAATGATATAAAGAAAGCGTACGCGCACGCGAGCGCGAGCGACGGTTTTACCGACGACGCCGGCGTATACACCGCAACGCTTGGTAAATGCCACGCGGTTTTAGCAAAAGACGGAAACAAAAAACTCACCTACCCAGAAGATTTTGACAGTTTACCCCCCTACTCTAAATGCGGTACGGGGTTTGACCTTCACAGGTTAGTAGAAGGTAGAAAACTTATACTTGGCGGAATAGAAATCCCAAGCGAAAAAGGGCTTTTAGGTCATAGCGACGCCGACGTTTTAACCCACGCTATTATGGACGCAATTTTATCTTCCGCATCAATGCGTGACATAGGGTATCATTTTAGCGATAAAGACCCTAAGTATAAAGACGTTTCAAGTATGTTTCTTTTAAGCGAAGTGATGAAAATGCTTAATCTTAAAGGGCTTAAACCCGTACACGTTTCAGCGGTAGTCATGGCTGAAAAACCTAAATTATCGCCTTATAGAGATATTATTACGAAAAGTCTTGCAACCGCGCTTGAACTTGAAGAAAATCAAGTGGGCATTACCTTTACAACGCTTGAAGGTATAGGTACGGTAGGCAGAGAAGAAGGTATCGCGTCGCAAGCGTACGTTTTAACAAGGAATATTTAATATGGCTAAATTAAACACTAAATTCGTATGCCAAGAGTGTGGTAGCGTAAGCCCGCAATGGCTTGGCAAATGCCCCTACTGTGGCAAGTTTGGAACTTTGGTTGAAGAGACCGAAAGCCCCGAAGAAGTTAAAGGGAGCATATCAATTCCCCCGTCAAAACCAACGCTACTGAAAGACGTTAAAAAAGAAAACTACGCGCGCATTAAAACGGGTATGAACGAGTTTGACACCGTGCTTGGCGGTGGTATAGTTCCCTATTCTATCGTTTTACTTGGCGGTGACCCCGGCATAGGCAAATCAACCGTTTTAACGCAAATTTTCGGCAACCTTTCAAAATCCGAAAAGGTTTTATACGTTTCTGCGGAAGAAAGTTTATCTCACGTTAAACTTAGGTGTGACCGCTTGGGTGTAACGGGCGAAAATTTTACCGTGCTTAACGAGTGCCGTTTAGAACATATTGAAAAACTTTCAAAAGATTTTGATTTTATAGTAATTGACAGTATTCAAGCAATATATTTAAGCGAATTTTCGGGCTCGGCTGGTTCGGTTGGGCAAGTTAGGGAGTGCGCGTCAAGACTAATGCGCCTTGCAAAATCTAATAAAAAAACCATATTTATTATCGGGCACGTAACCAAAGACGGAAATATCGCAGGTCCAAAAGTGTTAGAGCATATTATGGACACCGTTTTATACTTCGAAGGCGAACCGCAAGACAGTTTGAAAGTTTTAAGAGCGGTAAAAAACCGCTTTGGCTCAGCGCAGGAAGTAGGCGTTTTTGAAATGCGTGAGGACGGTATTAAAGAAGTTAAAGACTATAACGGCGTGTTTATGAGCGAAGACCGTGGCGCACAACCGGGTAGCGTGGTAACGCAGTCAATAAGCGGTAATAGGTGTATGCCCGTTGAAATTCAATGCTTAATTAGTAAAACGGTGTTTGGGCTCCCACGCCGTATGCCACTTGGTATTGACTATAATAAAATGGTTTTAATACTTGCCGTTCTTGAAAGAAAGGCGTATCTTCCGTTTTTTAATCAGGACGTTTACGTGAACGCAATGGGCGGTATAAAATTAAGCGAGCCAAGCGCCGATTTAGCAATAGCGTTATCGCTTGCAAGCGCAAACAAAAACGTGGCGGTAGATAAAACTTTAACCGCTTTTGGCGAACTTGGGCTTACAGGAGAAGTTAGAGCCGTTTCATTTGCGGAAAAGCGCGTTCAAAACGCCATAAAATTAGGCTTTAAGGCGGTTATACTGCCAAAACGCAATTATGACGCGGTTAAAAAATACGCCGACAAAATCGAACTTATACCCGTAAGTTACGTGTCGCAAGCAGTTAAAAAACTGTTTGGCGAAAGTAAAGAATAAACTAAATCCCACGGAAATTCCGTGGGATTTTTTAGTCTTCTTTATATCTGTCTATCGACGATTTTGCCTCGTCGTAATCAAAGCCTTTTGAAAGCAAATACTTATAACATTTAAGTAGGTTTTTTTGGTCCTTTTCTTTGCTTTTAAGGTATTTATCAGCAAGGCGATTGCACGCATCTTGCTGGCTTTCTATTTGGTTTAAGGCACTGTCAACGTCTTTTTCCAAAA
Organism: Christensenellaceae bacterium; assembly: GCA_045613665.1. GTDB lineage: Bacteria > Bacillota > Clostridia > Christensenellales > Borkfalkiaceae > HGM11412. The sequence goes on from JAZLBK010000104.1 coordinate 6,441, forward strand.
CGCCTTTTTTTCTAAGTTCAAGTTTAATAAGTTTTTTACCTTTTACGCCTTTATAGGTGGCGGTATAACGCATAGCGTAATCGCCGTCGTCAACGTAGTCGTAATCTCTTAATTTTTCAAGCGTTTTTTCTATAATTTCGTCAAGATATCCTAAGCGCAAAAGTTTGTCTTTTATTTGTTTTTCAGTTTTAACCGAAGAAGATATATAGGTTAACGCTTTATCAAAGCAGGCTTGCATTTCAGCGTTATACTGAATTTCTACAAGTCGGTTTTCGTCAATAAACTCGCCCACTTTTAACCTATATTTAAGCGCTGTAACTAAATCAAGCCCGCAGTAAAATTCGCCGTCAAGATAAACGCTTACGCGCTTTTTGTTTTTAGATTGCTCTTTTATAGCGGTAATTTGTTTCATAAATACTCTAAACACTCCGTCTTTAACTCAAAAACGGTGGATTTTCCACAGGAATAATCAACGATTTTTTCTATAATTTTATCACTTTCTTCTACGGGAACTGCAAAGGTAACCGAAACGCCGTTATCAAGATATTCGTCACCTAATTTTATTGATTTTTGGCTTTCTAAAAGTTTTAATATTTTAGGATATAGCGAGTATGAAACTTGGGTTTTAAGAACGCTTGATAAAACGTTTTCGCTAATTCCTGCAAGTTCAACCGCCTTGTTTACACAGCCGGAATACGCCCTTGCAAGCCCGCCCGTGCCAAGTTTAATTCCGCCAAAATACCTCGTAACCACTACCGCCACTTTTTTAAGGTTTTTAGCCTTTAACGTTTCAAGCATAGGAAGTCCCGCCGTGCCTTGTGGCTCTCCGTCGTCAGAAAACTTAACGTAAAAACCGCCCTCGTCTGCAATATAAGCGTAACAGTTATGCGTAGCGTCAGGGTATTTTTGCTTTATCTCACTAACGAAAGTTTTAGCCTCGTCTTCCCCGTCAACTTTTTTAAGCGTACAGATAAACCGTGATTTTTCTATCACGGTTTCGTCTACGATATTACGTTTTACGCTTAAATAACTTTTCATTTTTTTTACTGTAATTATTATACTTTATCGCTTTAACACCAAGCCTATACAAAGCACCGATAAGGCGTTAGAAACAAGCAAGACAAGGCTCGACAAGACGGGGCGACTACAATAGACCTTGTTGGTCATTGTAGGTGCAACGACTTGACAGAAACGCAGTATTGCGCCGTTTATAACGACTTAGCGTAAAATAATTTTATAGTGAACTTTTTTACCCTTATGTAAAATAAATTCACCGTTTGCTTTAACTTCGTCGGTTAAATTAAAGTCGTTAACGGTTAACTTTTTATCGCCGATTGATACACCGCCACCCTCAATTAAACGCCTTGCCTCACCTTTTGATTTAGTTAGACCGGTGAGAACCATAACGTCCATAACCGTTTCAACGTTTTTGTCAATTTCTTTAACGGGCATATCTTCTTCACTACCACCGCCGAAAGCAGCCTTAGTTTGCTTTTCAGCAAGCGTAGCCTCTTCTTCGCCGTGAACGAGTTTGGTAAGTTCAAAGGCTAAAATTTCTTTTGCGCGGTTAAGTTCAGCACCCTGCCAACTTTCCATCTTCTCGATTTCTTCAACGGGAAGGAAGGTGAGCATTTTTATACACTTAATAACGTCTTCATCGGAAACGTTACGCCAGTATTGATAAAATTCAAAAGGCGTGGTTTTATTAGCGTCAAGCCAAACTGCACCCTTTGCCGTTTTGCCCATCTTTTTACCTTCGCTATTCATAAGGAGAGTGATGGTCATAGCGAACGCGTCTTTACCGAGTTTTTTACGAATAAGTTCAGTTCCGCCAAGCATATTCGACCACTGGTCGTCACCACCAAACTGCATATTGCAACCGTATTTTTGGAAAAGATAGTAAAAGTCGTACGACTGCATTATCATATAGTTAAATTCAAGGAAAGAAAGCCCCTTTTCCATACGTTGCTTGTAGCACTCTGCCCTAAGCATATTGTTTACGGAAAAGCAAGCGCCAACTTCACGCAAAACTTCAACGTAATTAAGGTCCAAAAGCCAGTCGGCATTATTAACTACGATTGCACCCTTTTCGCCTTCGAAGTTTATAAACTTAGCCATTTGCTTTTTGAAACACTCAACGTTGTGGTTAATTGTTTCTTTGGTCATCATAGAACGCATATCCGTTCTACCTGACGGGTCGCCTATCATAGCCGTACCACCACCGATTAAAACTACGGGGCGGTTACCTGCAAGTTGAAGCCTTCTCATCAAGCAAAGCGCCATAAAGTGACCAACGTGCAAACTGTCCGCCGTGGGGTCAAACCCGATATAAAAAGTGGCTTTTCCGTTGTTAATAAGTTCTTTAATTTCGCTTTCGTCGGTTACCTGAGCGATAAGACCGCGTTTTACAAGTTCTTCGTATATTTGCATAACGTTCTCCGTTCAATTTTAGTTAACATAAATTTTATCACACCGCTTGAAGTCTTGTCAACCTAAAAATAAGGTTTAATAATGTATAAATACTATTAAAAAACGATTGCAAAATTCCTTTCGTGATGTTATACTAAATATAATTTTGAAAATAAAACTTTTTGGAGGAACAATTAATGCAATATTCACACGAAGTAGAACAGATGCTTTGCGTTAACAAAGGTCCTAAACACGGTCCTGCTCCTATCCCCGAAGAAGGTAAGTGGGTTCAGGCAAAAGAGATTAAGGACGTTTCTGGTTTCAC
>JAZLBK010000105.1:0-8194 GCA_045613665.1 Christensenellaceae bacterium
TTACCGTGGTCAACGTGGCCCATAACCGTAACGACTGGTGGGCGTTTAACGAGTTTGCTTTCGTCCTCTTCGTCGTCTTTGAAACCTTCACTCAAAACGTCTTCCGCAGTCTTGTCAAGTTTAAGTTCAAGTTCAATGCCAAGTTCGGCAGCGATAAAGCCTGCGGTGTCGTAATCAATTGAATCGTTAATAGTTTTGAGAATTCCTTCTTTGAAAAGGCGCTTTGTAATTTCAACTGCGGTAATTCCTAAAAGTTCTGAAAGTTCTTTAACGGGAATTATCTCTTTGTTGATAACCGCTTTTTCAATTTTAACACCGGTAACCGTTTCTTCTTGGCGCTTGTCTTTGGCCTTTCTCATCTTTCTGTAACCCGACTTATTTTCGTCGAAATCATCGATAGATACTTGACCTTTTATAAGCGATTTTTTATTGATTGCCTTTTTATCGTCGTAATTATTTCTTTCAGCCTTTTTCTTGCCTTGCTGTTTAGTGCTTTCCTTAGGTACGAACGCCGGTGGAGCACTCTTTATAGACGGAGTAAACGGCTTTTTGTCGCCTTGTGCTACGAATTCGCGACGGGGAGATTTATCCCCAAAAGGTTTGTTGGGCTTTTTATCAAAGTTTTTACCCCTATTGTCTTCTTGCGCAACGTATTCGCGTTTTTTAGGCACGAAAACTCTCTTACCGTCAATAATTACGATATTTGGATTATCCGTTTTTTGAATAGTAGGCGCTTTGGGTTTTTCAAGCGTAGGCTCAGGTTTAACTTCAACCTTAACTTCTTCCACCTTAACCTCTTTTTTAGCCTCAACCTTAGGCTCTACGTTAACTTCTTGTTTAACGATAGGCGCGGGTTCGCTAACCTTAATAGGTGCAGGCGTTTTAGGAACTTCTTCCGTCAAAACGTCTTCCTCTTGCGCTTTTTTAAGTTTAATTGCCTTCAACTTTTCTAAAATCTTTTTGTCAATAGATTTATTAAAAGACTTGAACTCGGTTACGATTTGCGCGCTTTTATTCTCTTTGAGAATAACGGATAAATTTTTAATACTGTTAAATTCTTTCTTTTCTTCTTTTTTAATTTCCATATCAGGTATTATCCCTCCACGAATACTTTTGAAAATGACTGTCTAAATTTTGCAAAACGGCATTTCCAAGCGATTCGTCCTGTATAGCCAGAAGTTTGCAATTTTCTTTTTTTACTAAATCTTGTACTAAATAAGTGTTGCTTACAACTAAGGGGGCGTTAAACTTTTTTGAGAGTTTAACAGCGTCGTCAAAAGTGTTTTTTGATGCGGTTTTACAAATTATTAAAAGGTAAACGTTACCTTTTAACGTTTCTATTGCGTTCACACCCGAACGAACCTTTCTCGCCCTTAAAGCAAAACCTATGTAACTTAAAGGTTTACTCTTTTCCAAAGAACTCCTCCGTAAGTTTTTCGTAAACTTCACTTGAAACTTCTACGCCGAAAGCGTTTTTTAACAACTTTTTCTTAATAACTTTTTCGGCGCAAGCCTTATCGTCACACAAGTACGCTCCCCTACCTGAAACTTTGCCAGTTTTATCAACGGAAAAAACCCCGTCTTTACTTTTTACTATACGTATAAGTTCCTTTTTGGGTCTTTCGGTTCTACAAGCGATACAAGTGCGCATAGGCGCTCTTTTTTCAGCCATAACTACTCCTTATTCTTCAACCCTTATCTCCACTTCTTGAAGTTCTTCCGCCTCACGAAGTTCTTCTAATGCCTTAGACTCGCTCTTAACGTCAATCTTCCAGCCGGTTAAACGAGCCGCTAAGCGTGCGTTTTGACCGTCTCTACCGATTGCGAGGGAAAGTTTATCGTCGGGAACTACTACTCTTGCCGATTTTTCATCAAGGGCGGTAACTCTTAAAACTTTTGCAGGTGCTAACGCCTTTGCAATAAATTCAAGCGGGTCTTCACTCCAAGGAATAATGTCGATTTTTTCACCGCCAAGTTGTTCAATAACGGCGTTAACGCGCATACCTTTGTTACCTACGCACGCGCCAACCGCGTCAATCTGCGGGTCAGAACTGTAAATTGCAATTTTACTTCTTTGACCAGCCTCGCGCGATACCGCTTTAATTTCAACTATACCTTGCTTAATTTCAGGAACTTCGTTTTCAAAAAAGCGTTTAACAAGCCCGGTAGCAGTACGCGAAACGAGAATTTGCGTGTTTTTACCGATTTGGCGAATTCTTTTAACGTAAACGGCAATTTTTTGATTGAGTTCGTAATTTTCAGTAGGAACTTGGTCTTGCGGTAACATTACGCCTTCAAGTTGACCGCCCGAAAGTTCAACGTAAACGGTGCCGTTTTCAACTTTTCTAACGATAGCCGATTGAATTTCGTTTTCTTTATCTTCAAATTCAGAGATAGTGTTGTTTCTTTCAGCCTCTCTAATTTTTTGCATAACTACTTGCTTAGCCGTTTGCGCCGCGATACGCCCAAAGTCTTTCGGGGTAAACTCTTTTTCAAAAACGTCACCAAGTTTGTAAGATTTTTTAACTTGCTTAGCCTCTTCAAGAGTGATTTGCTTATCAGGGTCTTCAACCACTTCTACGATTTGCTTAACGGCAAAAAATCTAATAGAACACTTTTCGTCGTTAAGTTTAACGATAACGTCGCTCGCGTCGTTCTTGGTGTATTTTTTATACGCCGAAGTAAGCGCTGATTGCAAAGTGTCTATAAATGACTGCCTTTCTATACCCTTGCTTGCGCAAATTTCATCAAGCGCCGCAAAAAAATCTTTATTTACCATAATTTTCTCCTTATATTAAAATTCTCAGTCGAATTTTATTGCTTCGTTTATTTTTGCTATTTTAGATTGCTCTAAACTAATAATTTCGCCATTTTCAGTTTTTACTGAAACGATACCCTTTTCAAAACCTACTAATACGCCTTCAAAATACTTAACGCCTTTTTCTATAGGCGCGTAAAGTTTAACTTCAACTTCTTTACCCATTTTTCTTTCAAAATCCCTTTGGGTTTTAAGCGGTCTATCAAGACCGGGGCTTGAAACGTTTAATGTGTACGGGTTATCGTAAGGGTCAAACTCGTCAAGCGGAATATTTATAAGATTGTGAAACTTTTCAAGCGTATCAAGGTCCACACCACCATCTTTATCAATAAAAACGGTAAGATAAGGGGCTTTTCCTGATTTTGCCTCAACGTCAACAATCTCAACGTTTAACTCGTCAGCGTATTTAGTTAAAAAATTGATAATTTCTTCGGTGGGTTTGAACTTCATATATCCCCTTATAAATAAATTTGAGAGTGCTTTTTTGCACTCTCAATCTCAGCCTATCGTATTAAATCATAGTTAGTTTAACATATTACTTTTACTTTTGCAAGCATTTTTTATAATTTATTATAAATTTATTTGATTTTATTGTCTTTTTTGCTGTTTTAGCGAACAAATTTTTATATAGAAGATAATCCACAACTTTCGCGCAGCGACAATATCACTGCACCAAAGGTGCAATATCACAATTTTATAAAAATTATATCACTTTTTGCCAAAAGCAAAAAATATAACTAACTTTATTGAATTTTCGCTAACTCAATAAATGCCTCGGCAGTAGCAAACGCGTCACTTAACGCTCTGTGATGACGGAACTCTATACCAAAATGAGCGCAAACGGTGTTTAGTTTATAGTTTGAAAGCCTAGGGAGTTTCTTTCTTGAAATAAGCAAGGTGTCTTCACACTCGTTACAAATATAATAGCCCATAGGTTTACCAACGTTTTTCAAAAAGCGGTAGTCAAAATCGGCGTTGTGAGCAACGAAAACGCTATCGCCTAAAAATTTAATAAAATCGGGATACACTTCGTCAATTTTAGGCTTACCTAAAAGCATTTCGTCAGTAATACCGGTAAGTTCAACGATGCGTTTAGAAAGTGAAACTTCGGGGTCGATAAGAGTTTGAAAACTCTCGATAATAACGCCGTTTTTTATTCTAACCGCGCCTATTTCGGTAATTTTATCACTCGTCACGTCGGTCCCTGTCGTCTCAATATCTACAACAACGTATTCCTTTTCAGTAATCCACTTAGGAAGGGCGCTTATAGACGTGAAAAAGTCGTCTTGCTTACTCGTTTCACACGGGGTTGGGAAGGCAAAAGAATATTTTTCAGGTGCACGCTTTGACGGGCGCGATAAAGGTTTGTATCCTTTTGGGAACTCGCAAAAATGAAAACCTTTTATAACGTAACTCGTTCTACCGTTAAACACGTCGATTTCACCGCGAGTAATTATTACGCTACCAACGTCTACCTTTTGAAGTTTTTGAAGTTTTTGTTTGTCGGCAGTAAAATAACTACCCGAAATTTTGCCCGATTTATCGTCAAGCGTAATTCTATAATAGACGTTTCCCTTTTTGCTAACTCGTTCTTCTTTTTCTAAAACCGTGCCTGCGAAAACCATTTTACCAGTCGTGTTTTCACCGTCTTGAATATAGGTTGCGGTATCGTAAAACTCGTCGTCACAACACTTAACCACTTCCGCCATTTTTACCGTTCTTACTTGAAGGTCTAAAACTTCACTCTCCGCAACGCTGTTATCTTGTATAAGGGGCGCGTCGTCGTCAACGTGAGAAAGGCGGATTTCCCCTTCGAAAATGTTACAATAATTCCTTAAAAGATAGGAATTGATAGAATTTATTACGCCAGTACGCTCTAAATACTCTTTAACCGTATCGCAAACGACTATTTCATACTTAATTTTTTTACCGCCCGAAATTACGTTTACGGAATTTTTATCAATAGCGTGCGCAACCGAAAAACAATTAGTTTGAAGGTAGTTATACACCGCCATTTTACAAATTTCAGCATCGGCAACCGATTTAGAAAAATTTAACTTTAACGGCAGGCAAGAAAACTCCTTTTCAAAGGCACTTTTAATCAAGTTTTTATCTTCGCTTGTTAAGATACAATCACATATTAAGTTGACGGTAACCATCCCGCCACCATACACGGTGGAACTAATTCTAACGTCTACCGCGTTACCGAGAAAGTTTTTAACCGTTTCTAAAACTCTGTCACAAGGATTTTGCAATTTCTTCAATCTCTCTTATAAATTCTATTTCTGCGTTTTCAAAGGAAACTTTTTTATACACTTCGCCCTTTTTGAAAATTACGCAATAATCTTTTGAACCTGCGATACCGATATCACAGTCTTTGGCTTCGCCCGGCCCGTTCACAACGCAACCCATAACGGCTACTTTTAGGGGCTTATTTATGCTTGAAGTTAATTTTTCAATTTTTTCAGCAAGGGCAATGGAGTTATATTCAGTTCTACCACAAGTTGGGCAGGAAACGACTTCGCAATAATCAGTATCAAGCCCACAAGAACGAATAATTTTTTTTGCAATAATAGGCTCTAAAACGGGGTCTGCCGTTAAACTAACCCTAATCGTATCGCCTATACCGTCTAACAGTAGCGAACCTATGCCAACGCTTGATTTAACAACACCGCTTTCGTAAGTTCCTGCCTCGGTTACACCAAGGTGTAAAGGATACTCGGTTTTTGACTTTAAGTATCTATACGTTTTTACCGTTAAAGGAACGCTTGACGCTTTTGCCGATACCACGATATCGCAAACGCCGTATTTTTCTAAAATTGAAACGTTTTTAAGCGCGCTTTCAACAAGCGATATCTCGTTTTTGCCGTACTTTTTTAGAAAGTTTTTTTCAATGCTACCCGAATTACTTCCAACTCTTACGGGAACACCGTGATATTTTAAGCACTCGGCTACTTTTTTTACGTTTTCTTCTCCACCAACGTTACCGGGGTTTATGCGAATTTTATCCGCTCCGTTTTCAATAGACTTGATTGCAAGTTTATAATCAAAATGTATATCGCAAACTATGGGGCAAGAAACTTGCTTTTTAATTTCTTTAATTGCGATTGCGTCAATTTCATCTTTCACGGCAACGCGAACGATATCGCACCCGTTTTTTTCAAGCGCGATTATTTGCGATACCACCCTATCTACGTATTCGGTTTTAATATTCGTCATCGATTGAACGGCAATTTTATTATTACCGCCTATCGTAACGTTCCCTATTTTAACGGTTTTCATTGTTTATCTCGTAAAGGTGTTTTAGGCCTTGTAAAGTAAGTAATCTGTCAATTCTTGTAATGCACGAAACTTCTTTTGCAATAATTTCGCCCATACCACCCGTAGCGGTAACGGATATTTCGTTTACGCCAAGTTGTTCTTTTATTTTTTTAACTATGTTTTCCACTAAGCCTGCAAAACCGAATATCAAACCAGCCTGCATAGCCGTTTTTGTGTTTTTTGGTATTGCCGTTTTGGGTGCTTGAAGTTCTATCATAGGTAATTGCGCGGTATTTTTTACTAAACTTTCAAGTGACGATTTCATACCCGGCGCTATTACTACGCCTACGAGTTCACCGCTACCAGTCAAAACGTCAAAAGTGGTTGCCGTACCAAAGTCAACAACAATCATAGGCTTGCCGTCACCGTATTTTTTGAACGCTCCAACGCAGTTAGCAATAATGTCCGCCCCTACTTCTTTGGGGTTATCCGCCTTAACGTTAAGCCCCGTTTTAATACCAGCGCCAACCACCATAGGCGTAACGCCGAAAAAATATTCGCACATATGGCTTATCGTGTAGTTAAGCGACGGTATTACCGACGACATTATCACGCCTTCAACGTCTTGCGGTTTAATTTCTTTACTTAAAAGAAGGTTAAGTAGAGTTGCACCGTATTCGTCGGCAGTTCTCGTGTGCCTTGACGATACGCGGAAAGACGCTTTTAATAAATCCCCGTCAAAAACGGCGTATTTTATGTTGGTATTGCCAACGTCGATACATAAAATCATAAATTACTCCTTATTAACTACTTTGATTACCCTTCTAAGTGCAGGGGCAAAAATAACGTTGATTGCAAATTCGAAAAAGAAATTAAAGGTAACAAGCCCAACTAAAATAAATACTAAAACGTTTTGGCTACCACTCATTTCGCTGACGGAAGTCATAAGCAAACAACCTATTATAAATAACGCGGTGTTAACTATCGGCACGATAGCAGACGCTATAAACAAAGATGCCGTTGGGAATTTTTTGTGTAATAAACGGTAAACAAAACCGCATAAAAAACCCGCAACGGTGGTTTTAACTATGCAAGTAAAAATAGTTACGACAGGGTCGCTTGCCCAAATTATTACGTAAAAAGGCGCAAGACCCATTATTACCTGAATTAGAACTACTACACCGCAAGCAAAACCTAAAAGCGCGCCAACGAGCGAACCAAATAAAATACCGCCAAGCACTATGGGAATAAGTGTGAAGTTGAGTTGAACGGCACCTATTGAAATAGTTCCACCAACCGCTTGCAATACTATAACGAGAGCAAGTAACACGGATATTCCCGCAATTTGCCTTGCGGTAAAGTTAAATAAATTTTTCATAAAGCCTCCAATCGAGTTCAATAAAGATACCCGTAAGAATAATAAAAAAAGATAAAGTCAAGCCTAAAAAAGTGCTTGCTATAATTATGTTAACATAATTTAATTAAAATTACAACAAAAGTAACACTTTTAGAAAAAAATAAATACAATATAGTGATAGAAATATCACCTTAAAAATATTTTGGAGGAAAAAATTATGATGAACCTTTTTGGATTCGGCGGTGATAACTGCTGTTTGTACATACTTATTATCTTACTCGTTCTCTGTTGCTGTGGTAACGGTTGCTTAAACGGCATTTTAGATAAAATTTGCGGTTGTGGTTGGATTATCCCTCTACTACTCGTTCTATGCTGTTGTTGTGGCAACAAGGGTGGCTCTTGCAAACCCTACGGCTTAGGTTGCGGTAAATAATAAGTAAAAAACGGTGGGATTTCCCACCGTTTTTTTTAAGTGTTATAATTACTGCGTAATTGTGTTATTTGTCTTGCGACAAGTTATATTTTCGCTACGCGAAAGTGATATTTTTTTGCTAAAAGCAAAAAAGTTGCGGATACGTTTTTTTATTTTAACGATTTGCTATTCCAACTTCCTTTAAGTCGTAAACCAAAGCAAATTAAAACTTGTTTTAAGGCGTTAGTTTGGGTATTAGACGAGGCTCGCGAAGTTTACGGGGTGAGATTAACCTTTTTGGTTATCGAAGTCCGTAAACGAAGAAGTAACGAAGTATAATGACCGA
>JAZLBK010000106.1:0-4828 GCA_045613665.1 Christensenellaceae bacterium
GCGTTAAAGACTTTGAAAAGAGTAGTAACGTTTTAGAGATGGACGTGTTAAAGGCGTTTGGTCAGGGTGAAACTTGGAAAGACGGTGGCTTGGTTTACCGCTGTGAAAACTGTGGCGCGGTAGTAGTATTAGCAAATGAGCAAACTGCAACGCTATGTCCTTACTGTGAAACTTCGCACGTAGTAAAATCACAAGAGTCGGCTGGGCTTAAACCGAGCGCGGTATATCCGTTTACTATAACGCAAAAAAGCGCGCTTGAATTTTCTAAGAAATGGACAAAGTCAAAACTGTTTACTCCAACTAAATTCAAAAAGAATTTAATTGAAGAAAACGTTAGGGGAGTGTATCAGCCTTCTTTTACGTTTGATAGCCAAACGCGTTCACAATACTATGGAAGAATAGGCAAACGCCACACGAGAACGGTAGGTTCTGGTAAAAATAGGCGAACTGAAACGTATATAGTATGGCGACGTATTTCTGGCACTTACGACCAGTTTTTTAACGACGTTTTGATAAGTGGGGACAGTGATTATTCCCAAGCAACACTTAATAAAATATCTCCGTTTAACTATTCAAGCATAAAAGTGTATGGTGACGAGTATTTGACGGGGTTTATAGCAAAGCGTTCAAATAGGCAGGTAGAAAGTTGCTGGGGTGACGCTAAGACGGTAATTGACGGGGCTATACGAAAAAATATATTATCTCAGTATTTTTACGACGTTGTTGATTACTTAAACGTTTCAACCACCCATCAAGACGTAACTTATAAATACGTATTGTTGCCCGTTTATCTTATAAATTATAAATATCGTGGCAAATTATATTCCGTTCACGTAAACGGAAACACGGGTAAGGTTGCAGGAAAATTACCAGTATCGCCTTTGAAAGTTGTGCTTTCGGTGGTTTTAGGAATTGCCGTAGTTGGTTTATTAGGCTTTTTATATTATAATATCGGGGGATAGCCCCTTTTTGGAGGAACTATGAAAAAATTTGTTAAAGCGTTAGCGACTATATTCGTTTGCGTAATTGCGTTTAGTTTAACTGCTTGTACTACCTATACCAAAAACGGTAGCGTTATACAAGACGTTAAGTTTGACGTTTCTTATACGGTTGACGGGGAAACTACTACCGTTAACACAACGCTATCTTTATATAAAACTTTTGCGCCTAAAACTTGCGATAGAATAATTAGCCTTATTGAAGACGGGTTTTACGACAATACCGCCCTTGCCCTTTCGAAACAACAAGACTATATAGTAATAGGCGGTTTTGATTACGATACCGATTACGCTCAAAAATCTTATACGGGCGAAGGCTTAAAGGGTGAGTTTACTTCCGCGGGCAGAGAGTCTAAACTCAAAGTTCAAATAGGCGCACTCGTTATGCTTAGAGAATTTGATATCGAAGAGGGCGAGGCTAAATACGACACGGCAAAAGCAAGTTTTGCTATCGTTCTTGCCGATACCGGAACTTTCACTAACGATAAGTTCTGCGTTTTCGGGCTTATGGATATGGATTCGGTTGGACTTTTACAAGATGCGCTCGTTGATAATTCGGTTGACGAAGAAGGCTATTGTCGTGCAAGATACGTAGGCGATAGAACTAACGGCGTTTTAACTTCAAACAACGCTTTTGATTATTATTTTAATAAAGATAAAAAATACTTTAATCTTGTAGATGGCGACTACGAAGAAATGATTTACGCTAACGAAGGTGACGCGGACTATTCAAAGTATCAAAAATTTAACGATGCTAAAAAATCCCAAGACGTATTCGTTCTTCCTAAAACGGTATTTAAGGTAAAGGCGGAACTTTGTAAAGGCGAAAACAAAAAATAATTATAAAACCTTGCAAAAAAGCAAGGTTTTTTTATGCTAATAAATTAACTAACGCTAATACTGAAACGCCGTAATAAACTATAACGGCAAGTAGGTCGTTAACGGTTGTGATAAGCGGACCTGACGCAACGGCAGGGTCAACGCCTATTTTCTTAAAAAGAATAGGTATAAGCGTTCCGTCTAAACTTGCAACCAGCATTGAAATCATAAGCGAAACGCCTATGCAAGCCGAAACGGCAAAGCCCGAAACGTTAAAGGTGCTTACGAAAGTCGGTTCAAAAAATTGAACGTAAACGCCTATTACTAAAAACGCCAAAGTTCCAACGATTAGACCGTTTAATAGCCCGACTTTAAGTTCCTTAAAAGTAAACCTAAATTTTTCTTTACCGCTTAACTTTTCGTCACTTAAAACTCTTACCGTAACCGCAAGACTTTGCGTGCCGGCATTGCCACTCATACCGAGAATTAAACTTTGAAAGGTGTATAAAATTATTAGCGACGGTGGTATTAGCGTTTGAAAACTTTGTATTACCATTGAAACGCCCACGCCCAAAACTAAAAGAATTATTAGCCACGGAATACGTTTTTTAATGCTTTTGAAAAGCGGTTCTTCTAAATCTTCTTCTTGGGTAAGACCTGCAAGTTTGGCGTAGTCGTCACTAAACTCTTCGTCAACCACTTCAACAACGTCAGCCGAAGTTATTACGCCTATAAGCCTATTTTCTTTATCTAAAACGGGGATTGAGTCTTCCGAATAATTTTTTAATTGTTCAACACACTCCGCCTTTTCTTCAAGGGCGTAAAAGTAGGGGTAACTTGTTGAAATAACGCTTTCAAGTGGAGTGGTTTCTCTTGCGATAATTAAATCGCGCAGTTCTATCGCGCCGTAAAACTCACCGTTAGAGTCAATTGCGTAAATGGTGGAAATATTATCGTTGTCCGCCGCTTGCTTAATTACCGAACGCATTGCTTGTTTGACGGTAAAGTCCTTATCAATAGAAATAAAGTTAGTGGTCATAATACTACCTATTTGAGTATCGAGATAAGAATCTATAAGTATTATGTCCGCCTTGGCGCTTGGCTCTATTAAAGTTATAATGTCTTGCCGTTTATCCCCGTCAAGTTCGTCAAGTAAATCAACCGCATCGTCAACGTCCATTTCTTCAACGATATCGGCAAGTTTTTCATTGTCGAGTTCCGAAACGTATTCTTCTACGTTATCAAGATAAGAAAATATCGCCGATATTTCTTGGTTGGATAAAACCTTGTAAAGTTTTTTTCTTTCGCACGGGGCTATAAGTGGAAAAACTTTTGCAATATCGTTATCGTGATACTCAACAAGTCGTTTTTTTAGTTCTAATTTTGGTAAATCGCTTTTAATAATTTCAAGTAGTTCCGTCTCGTAATCTCTTTTTTCAGGAACTAAACTAATAAAATTTTGCTCTTTCATATCCATATTATATTACTCCTTTTATATTTTTTTGTACAAAAAAACCCGACGTAACCGACGGGCAAAGTAAAATAATATATAGATACGCGTACGCGCGTAAGGATATACCTACCTAAAAAATGCGGTTACGTTAGTTAAAAATACTATATGTTGTGTCATATTACAACTCGCGTCACTATCCATATACCGCACCTCCTATTTTGATTTTAGTATACCTAAAAACACGCCTAAAATCAAGTTTTTTTTGCTAAAATTTTTTTCAAAAAACTTAGTAAAAACGTTTGACAATACTTGTAAAATATATTATCATAAGTAGGCTGTGTTTATAGGGTTGATACGAAAAGTTACTTAAACTTGGTTTTAGCGAATCCGGAAATCGCTAAAATATAAAGAAGATAATTTTCGTTGACAATTGTGAGAGTATAACTCTTGCGACTAACCGTGCCCAAGGGATAATTATGTCATTCGCAGCAAAAAACACAGTAGCGAATGATTTTTTTATTTAGTAAGGTGCGACACACACGGCAATGTTGACTACATTATATTAGTTAGTATAAAAAAGGAGTGTAAACAAATGGCAAGTCAAAAAATTAGAATTAAGTTGGCTGCATACGACCACAAAATGGTTGACCAAGCGACTGAAAGAATCGTTGAAACGATGAAGAAAGCGGGCGCTAAAATCAGTGGTCCTATCCCCCTTCCTACTGAAAAGGAAATCGTAACTATTTTACGTTCTCCCCACAAGTATAAGGACAGCAGAGAGCAGTTCGAAATTAGAACTCACAAAAGACTTATTGACATCTATTCTACCAACGCAAAAATACTTGACAGTATTCATTTGCCCGCTGGCGTAGACGTTAAGATTAAACTGTAATTTTTACGGTTTTCAAACTAAAAACAAAATACAAATAAAATTTGTAAATAATTTGGAGGTGAACTTTATCGATGAATAAAGCAATCATTGGAAAAAAATTAGGTATGACACAGGTCTTTTCCGCAGACGGAAAAGTAATCCCCGTAACCGTAGTAGAGGCTGGTCCGTGCCCTATCGTTCAACTTAAAACGGTTGAAAAAGATGGCTATGCAGCAGTTAAACTTGGTTTCGGCGAAGTAAAAGAAGGCGCACTCAACAAGCCCGAAGCAGGTCAGTTCAAAAAAGCAGGCGTTGCTTGCCAAAAAGTTTTGAAAGAATTTAGATTTGACGACCTTTCGGCTTACGAAGTAGGCAAAGCGGTAACCGTTGAGGTTTTCGCAGAAGGCGACAAAGTTGACGTAGTAGGAACCACGAAAGGTCACGGTTTCGCAGGCGTAATTAAGAGATGGAATCAACATAGACTTAAAATGACGCACGGTACCGGCCCTGTTCACAGAGAAGTTGGTTCAATGGGTTCAATAAGCGACCCGTCGAGAGTATTCAAAAACAAGCACATGCCAGGTCACTACGGTAGCGAAAAAGTAACCGTACAAAACCTTGAAATCGTGAAAGTCGACACGCAGAGAAACGTTCTTTTAATTAAGGGCGCTATCCCCGGTGCAGTAG
>JAZLBK010000107.1:0-2935 GCA_045613665.1 Christensenellaceae bacterium
CTTTTATTAAGCGCGGATAAAAAGTCAATGCTTGAAAAAGTAGGCGGTATAGAGTATATTACCGAACTTTCTAAGGTAACGCCCTCAGCCGCTAACTACGAGTATTATCTTGAAATAGTTAAGCGTGATAGCACGCTTAGAAAACTTATTAGGTGTTCAGACGAAATTTATAAAGACGCTAAATTAAGTGATAACGGTTCTAGGTCGCTTGCATACGCTGAAAAACTTATATACGACATATCCGAAGAACTTGATACTTCCTCTCTTACCGACGTTAACGAAAACGTTGACGGAGTTTTAGACGTGTTTCAACAAATACAAAGCGATAAAAACTATCTTCAAGGTTTGCACACCGGTTTTACCGCGCTTGACGATTTAACTAACGGTTTACATAAAGGTAATCTAATAATTTTAGCGGCGCGCCCGTCGGTTGGTAAAACTACGCTTGCTATGAATATAGTTGAAAACGTAGCCGTACGCCACAACGCCGTATGCGCCGTTTTCGCGCTTGAAATGACTAAAAACGAACTCACCGAGCGTATGCTTTGTTCTATCGGTGGAGTAAGCGGTCAAAAGGCTAAGAAGGGTAAACTTGATAGCGACGAGTGGAAAAAACTTTGGGACGCGCAAAAAATTCTTAATAAAACAAAAATATTTATTGACGATACGTCAATGACGACTATACCCGATATTTTGAGTAAATGCCGTAGGCTTAAAAGTATACAAGGCGGTAAACTTGATTTAATAGTGGTTGACCATATTCAACTTATGAACGCCGTTAAATCAAACGAAAATAGACAGGCTGAAATCACTGAAATATCGCGCGGGCTTAAAATGATTGCAAAGGAACTTGAAGTTCCGGTAATTGCACTTTCTCAATTAAACCGTGCGTCAGAAACGGGTAAAAGAAGACCGCAACTTAGCGACCTTAGAGAGTCGGGCGCAATTGAACAAGACGCGGATATCGTTATGTTTATACATAGACCTGACCGTTCAGCAACCGAAGAAAACGATATTAAACCACTTTCAAGGGCGGAGGCTGAAATTATTCTTGCTAAAAACCGTTCGGGCGCTTGCGAGTCGTTTAAGTTGCTCTTTAAGGGCGAACAAACTAAGTTTGTTAATATCGTTTACAACGCGCCTGACGAACCGCCGGCGTATATGACTAAGCAAAAAGATAGCGAGCCTATTGACGACGGTTACGACCCAGACGTTCCGCTTCCTGAACCGCCAGCAGAATCTATTGACGAATCATTGTATTTATGAACACTAAAATTTTGAAAATTAACGATAGTTCGCTTAAACTGTCTAAAAAGTTAATAATAAACGACGAACTCGTTGCTTTTCCTACGGAAACGGTTTACGGTTTAGGTGGGCTTGCAACGAGCGACGACGCAGTAAATAAAATTTTTAAGGCAAAAGGTAGGCCAAACGACAATCCGCTCATAGTTCACGTTCATAAAAATTACGACCTTAGTAAACTTGTAAACGTTGAGCACGACTACGTGTATAATTTGATTGATGCGTTTATGCCAGGGCCTTTAACCTTAGTTATGAAAAGCAAGGGAACTGTCTCAAAAGCGGTTACTTGCGGTCTTGACACTTTGGCGGTTAGAATTCCTGACCACGAGGGATGTCAACAATTTTTAACCTATCTTGACTTACCTATTGCAGCGCCGTCGGCAAACTTGTCTAAACACACAAGCCCGGTTACCGCCGAACACGTTTATAACGATTTGAAAGGCAACGTTGAGGTGATTTTAGACGGTGGTAAATGTAAAGGTGGAATTGAGTCAACTGTTTTAGACGTTACAGGGCAAATTCCTATTATACTTAGAAGTGGTTTGGTTACCGCTGAAATGATTAAAAGAGTGGTGGGTTATTGCGAGTATGCTGGTGTAAACGAAGGCGAGCCCGTTCGTTCGCCGGGTATGAAATACACCCATTACACGCCTAAGTGTAGTACGGTTTTATTTGAAAGAAACGAACTTCCGCTTGCACAAAAACTTTATGACGACTGCTTAAATAAAGGATTAGTTCCTATATTTTTATGTGACGATAAAGTTTCGCACAAACTTTGCGGAGAAAAACTATTGCTTGGTAATACGGGCGAAGAAATTGCCTCTAACTTGTATTATAAACTGTTAGAAGGTGAAAAAATTGCGGATATTTTAATTGCGGTTAAAATAGATACCGGTAGTGAAATTGACGTTGGTGTTATGAATAGGCTGACCAAGGCTTGTAAGTCGTACGATGGCAATTTTGATATAGATAAAATTTAAGGAGTATATTATGAAAATAGCATTTGCTTGTGACCACGGCGGATTTTCCGCAAAAGAAGAAGTAATTAACTACCTAAAAGCAAACGGATACAGCGTTAAAGATTTCGGCACTTTTTCAGAGGAGTCGTGCGATTATCCTGAATACGCTCAGGCGGTATGTAAAAGCGTTTTATCGGGTGAAAGCGATAAAGGTGTTTTGATTTGCGGTACGGGTATCGGTATGAGTATAGTTGCAAATAAGATAAAAGGTATTCGTTGCGCGCACGTTACAGATATTTTTAGCGCTGAAATGACTAGAAGGCACAATAACACCAACGTTATAGCACTTGGTGCTAGAATTACTGAAACTAATGAAATTATTAAACTTATCGACAAGTTTTTAACTACCGAATTTGACGGTGGTAGACATCAAATTAGAGTTGACAAAATAAGTAAAGTAGAAGAAGAGTTTGGTAAATAAAATTTCTAAGGAGAATTTTATGCTAAAAGTAAAAAAGGCGGTTATACCCGTTGCAGGGTTTGGCACAAGGTTTTTACCTTACACGAAAGCAGTTCCTAAGGCAATGCTACCCGTTATAAATAGGCCTGCTATTCAAATTATTACCGAAGAAGTAATAAATAGTGGTATTACCGAAATTTTATTCGTAGTGGGC
>JAZLBK010000108.1:0-8612 GCA_045613665.1 Christensenellaceae bacterium
GCTTATTTTATCTAAAAAAACAAATTTATTAGAGCAAGAAACGTACAAATATTCTCTTCAAGACGTAGCCGAACCTAATTTATTTAGGGACGTCTATAATTACGAAGAAGTTCCCAAAGTGGTATTTAACCATCGCCGTTCTCCTATTGACATGCCTGAAAACATTTGGATAACGGATACCACGATGCGCGACGGTCAGCAAGCGGTTGAACCTTACACGGTTGAACAGATTGTTAATTTATATAAGTTGATGTCTAAACTTGGCGGGCCTAAGGGTATAATTCGTCAAACGGAATTTTTCATTTATAGCAAAAAGGACCGTGAGGCACTTGATAAGTGTAGAGAATTAGGATTAAAATTCCCTGAAATAACTTCTTGGATAAGAGCAACGAAAGACGACTTTAAGTTAGTTAAAGAAATGAAAATTCAAGAAACGGGTATTTTAGTAAGTTGTTCAGACTATCACATTTTCAAAAAACTTAAAATGACAAGGCGTGAAGCCCTTGAACACTATTTGTCGATAGTAAAGTCGGCGTTTGACGCTGGCATTAGACCGAGATGCCATTTTGAAGATATAACGCGCGCGGACTTTTATGGTTTCGTAGTTCCGTTTATCAACGCTTTACACGACTTATCCGTTCAAGTTGGAATTCCCGTTAAAATTAGAGCGTGTGACACTATGGGGTACGGTATACCGTTTTCGGAAACGGCACTTCCAAGAAGTGTTCCAGGTATTATTTATGGTATTAAAAAATATTCGGATATTCCAAGTGAACAAATCGAGTGGCACGGTCATAACGACTTTTACAAGGCTGTTTCTAACGCTACTGCCGCTTGGCTTTACGGCGCAAGCGCGGTAAACTGTTCGTTACTTGGTATCGGTGAAAGAACGGGTAATATCCCCCTTGAAGCAATGGTTATGGAATACGCGTCGCTTAGGGGCACGTTTGACGGTATGGACCCAACCGTTATTACCGAAATAAGAGAGTATTTTAGAAAAGATATAGGTTACAATATTCCACCTATGACACCTTTCGTTGGCGATTACTTCAATCAAACGAGAGCAGGTATTCACGCAGACGGATTGTTAAAAGACGAAGAAATTTACAACATTTTCGATACGGGCAAAATTCTCAATAGACCTGCTACGGTAACCATTTCTAAAACGTCAGGGCTTGCGGGTATTGCTTTTTGGATAAATAGTTATTATAAACTAATAGGTACCGACAAAGAAGTTGACAAAAAGAGTGACGTTGTAGTAAAAATAAAGGAGTGGGTTGACAAGGAGTACGAAAACGAAAGGCAAACGTCAATCACTACGGGTGAAATTGTTGAACTCGTAGAAAAATATTCTGATATAAGAGAGAAATAAAATGACACAAGTTAAGTTTACGTCAAGAGCAGATGCGGTATTTGAAAAGTTAGAAAGTGATATTTTAACCGGCGTTTATAAACGTGGTGACGTTATTACCGAAAATGAGTTATCAACCGCGCTTTCTGTATCACGTACGCCTATTCGTGAGGCTATAAGGCGTTTAGAACAAGAAAATCTTCTTAAAGAAATTTCTAAGGGACACGAAGTTATTGGAATAACCTTTGAAGATATAATGGACATATACGACGTTAGAATTGCAATTGAAGGAAAGGCAACCAGGCTATGTGCTGAAAGGATAACGGACGCGGAAATTGAAGAAATGCGCGAAGTAATTGAACTTCAAGAATTTTACACCTTAAAAAACTCGGCCGATAAAATTAAAGGCACGGATTCGCGCTTTCACGAACTAATTTATAAGTGTTCAGGTAGCGCAATTTACGACTCAATACTATCTAATCTTCATAGAAAGATACAGTTATGTCGCAAGGTGTCAGTTTCTTCAAGCGATAGAGCGGAACTTGCTATAAAAGAGCACCGCGAAATTTTTAACGCTATTTGTAACCGTGATATGGACCTTGCCGAAAAACTTATGATAGAGCACGTTATAAACGCAAAAAACAATATAATGAGGTTAGAATAATGGGACTTACTATTGCGGAAAAAATTATTAAAAGCCACTTAATTAGTGGCGAAATGGTAAAAGGGCAAGAAATTGCTATTAAAATTGACCAAACCTTAACGCAAGACGCTACCGGCACAATGGCTTACTTAGAGTTTGAAACTATGGGGCTTAAACGCGTAAAAACTGAGCGTTCGGTTGCGTATATCGACCATAACACTTTGCAGTGCGGGTTTGAAAATGCAGACGACCATCGTTATATTCAGTCGGTTGCTAAAAAGCACGGAATATACTTTTCGCGCCCTGGTAACGGCATTTGCCACCAAGTACATCTTGAAAGGTTTTCTAAGCCCGGCAAAACGTTAATAGGCTCGGATAGCCACACTCCAACCGGCGGTGGTATAGGTATGCTTTCTTTTGGCGCAGGCGGGCTTGACGTTGCCGTTGCAATGGGTGGCGGTGCTTACTATATAACTATGCCTAAAATTTACAAAGTAAATTTAACGGGTAAACTTAACGCCATGGTTACCGCGAAAGACGTTAGCCTTGAAATTCTTAGAATTTTATCGGTTAAAGGCGGTGTTGGCGCTATTATAGAATGGGGTGGAGAAGGCGTAAAAACTCTTTCCGTTCCAGAACGCGCAACCATAACTAATATGGGTACGGAACTTGGTGCAACTACTTCGATTTTCCCGTCTGACGAAATTACCAAAGAATTTTTATCGGCGCAAGGTAGGGCTCAGGATTATATTCCGCTTAGTGCAGACGACGACGCCGTTTACGATAGAATTATTGATATTAACCTTTCAACGCTTGAACCCCTTATTGCTTGTCCGCACAGCCCCGACAACGTAAAAAAGGTAAGCGAACTTAAAGGGGTAAAAGTAGACCAAGTTTGTATCGGTTCTTGCACCAACTCTTCATATCAAGATTTAGTTAAAGTTGCTACTTTACTTAAAGGCAAAAAGGTGAGCGATAACGTAAGCGTATCAGTTTCGCCCGGTTCTAAACAAGTTTTAACTATGCTTTCAAGTTCGGGTGCGCTTAACGATATAATTTCGTCTGGCGCAAGAATATTAGAATGCGCTTGCGGTCCTTGTATCGGTATGGGCTTTTCGCCTAACTCGGCAGGCGTAAGTTTAAGAACTTTTAACCGTAATTTTTTAGGAAGAAGTGGAACGAAAGACGCAGGCGTTTATTTAGTTTCGCCCGAAACGGCGGTTGCCGCTGCGCTTACGGGTGAAATTACCGACCCACGCCTTATTTCAAACGGCGTTACGGTAGACGCGCCCAAATCGTTCAATATTGATGACAGCGCCATTATACCGCCCGCAAGTGAAGAAGATGCAGAAAGTTTAGAAGTTTTAAGAGGGCCTAATATTAAACCTTTCCCAACTACTTGCCCACTTGAAAACCAGTTAAAAGTTGCCGTTGGCTTAAAAGTTGGCGACAATATTACCACCGACCATATTATGCCAGCCGGTGCAAAAATTTTACCCTATCGCTCGAACATACCTTTCCTTTCTAAATTCTGCTTTTCGGTGGTAGACGAAAATTATGCAGAGCGCGCTATGGCGCTTAAATCAAGCGTAATTGTAGGTGGTGAGAACTACGGGCAAGGCTCGTCAAGAGAGCACGCCGCGCTCGTTCCTTTGTATCTTGGTGTTAAAGCGGTTATAGCAAAAAGTTTTGCAAGAATTCACGTTGCAAACCTTATAAACGCAGGTATTATTCCCTTAACTTTTGAAAACGCAAGCGATTACGACTTGATTTCTCAAAACGATAATTTAGAGATTGAAAACGTTTACGATAGTATCAAAAACGGGGCTATAAGGCTAAAAAACTTAAATAATAATAAAGTAATAAACCTTAAATGCAATTTCACCGAAAGGCAAATTGAAATTATAAAAGCAGGTGGATTACTTGCATATACTAAAAATCAAAACAAGGATATTTTATGAATAAAATTAAAATGACCACCCCTCTCGTTGAGATGGACGGCGATGAAATGACCAGAATTATCTGGAAGGAAATTAAAGACGAACTTATTTTACCTTTCGTTGACTTAAAGACGGAATATTACGATTTAGGACTAGCTAAGCGTGATGAAACTGACGACGAAGTTACCGTTTTATCCGCCGAGGCTACTAAAAAATACGGCGTTGCGGTTAAGTGTGCAACTATAACCCCAAACGCTCAGCGTATGACGGAGTATAACCTTAAAAAAATGTGGAAAAGCCCAAACGGTACGATAAGGGCAATACTTGACGGCACCGTTTTTAGAGCGCCCATTACCTTGCCCATAATTAAACCGGTTGTAAAAACGTGGCAAGCACCGATTACAATTGCAAGGCACGCTTATGGCGACGTGTATAAGGCAACCGAGTTTAGAGTAGGAAAGGGCAAAGCCGAACTCGTATTTACCGATGAAAATGGTGTAGAAACTCGTGAAACAGTGTACGATTTCGAGTGTGACGGTGTTTTACAAGGTCAGTATAATAAAGATAGTTCAATTAAGTCTTTTGCGCGTTCGTGCTTTAACTACGCTTTAAGCGTTAAGCAAGATTTATGGTTTTCTACCAAAGATACCATTTCTAAAAAATACGACCACACCTTCAAAAACATTTTTGAAGAAATTTATGAAAACGAATTCAAAGCGCAGTTTGAAAAGGAAGGGCTTGAATATTTCTACACGCTTATTGACGACGCTGTTGCAAGAGTAATTCGTAGTAAAGGCGGTTTTATTTGGGCGCTTAAAAACTACGACGGCGACGTTATGAGCGATATGGTATCAACGGCGTTCGGCTCGCTTGCTATGATGACTTCGGTACTCGTTTCTCCTGACGGTAAATACGAATACGAGGCGGCGCACGGCACGGTTACTCGCCACTACTATAAATACTTAAAAGGCGAAAAAACTTCAACTAACCCTATGGCTACCATTTACGCTTGGACGGGCGCACTCAAAAAGCGCGGTGAACTTGACGGGCTTAAAGACCTTGTTGACTTTGCAACTAAACTTGAAAAGGCTTGTATCGATACGCTAATGAGCGGTGTTATGACGAAAGATTTAGTTTCACTTACCGACGGCTCAGTTGAAATTAAGCAAGTAAACACCAGCGAGTTTATTAAAGAAATAAGAAATAATTTAGAAAAAGCACTATAATAAAAAAATACGATTGCAAAATGCAATCGTATTTTTGTTTTTTATATAGATTATAAAACTCTTACTTTAATAACCCCGTCAATACCGTTAAGGTCTTTAACTATTTGGTCGTTTACGGTAGCAACGTCTAAGATAGAATAAGCGTAATCACCTTTACTTGAATTTACGAAGTTTTCAATGTTGATTGAATTTTCGCCCATTATCGTAGAGAACTTAGCAATCATACCGTGAACGTTTTTGTGGAAGATAGTAATTCTCTTTTCAGTAGTTCTTGGCGCTGAACATCTTGGGAAGTTAACGCTGTTTACGATATTGCCGTTTTCAATAAAGTCTTTAAGTTGGTTGGCTGCCATTACGGCGCAGTTATCTTCCGCCTCAGGAGTAGACGCGCCAAGGTGCGGTGTCAACACAACGCCTTCTTCGCCGATAAGTTCTTCCGCAGGGAAATCGCAGAAATATCTTGCAATTTTACCAGTTTTTACGTTTTCAAGAACGGCTTTATTGTCAACGAGTTCACCGCGCGCGCAGTTTATTAAAACAACGCCGTCTTTCATAAGTTCAATTTTAGATGCGTTAATCATCTTGTCGTTATCCTTGGTGTAAGGAACGTGGATAGTAATATAGTCGCAAGATTTATAAAGTTCGTCTAAATTATTAGTAACTTCAACGTGGCGAGAAAGATGAAGTGCGCTTGTTACCGACAAATATGGGTCGTAACCTAAAACTTCCATATTAAGGCCGATTGCCGAGTTAGCAACTCTTGCACCGATTGCGCCAAGACCTATAACGCCGAGTTTTTTGCCAGCAATTTCTCCGCCAACGAAATCTTTTTTGCCTTTTTCTACTTGTTTAGAAATATTTTCAGTACCTTTTAAGGTTTTAACCCACTCGATAGACGGAACGATTTTTCTTGAACCTAAAAGTAGCGCAGTTATAACGAGTTCGTTAACTGCGTTTGCGTTTGCTCCCGGAGTATTAAATACTACAACGCCTTTTTGAGCGTATTCTTCGCAAGGAATATTATTTACGCCTGCGCCTGCTCTTGCTATTGCAAGAACGCTATCTGGAAGATCGTAACCGTGCATGTCAAAACTGCGTAAAATTATACCGGTTGGGTTTTTGCTATCGTCAGTTAAAGTGTAGTTCTTACCTAAAACGTTATTAACTAAGTTGCTTACTGGGTTAAGTTTTAATATTTCCATAATTTTATCCTTTACTTGTTTTCAAGTTCAAACTTTTTCATAAATTCTATAAGCGCTTTTACGCCTTCAACGGGCATAGCGTTATAAATACTTGCTCTCATACCGCCAACAAGCCTGTGACCTTTAAGCGAAACGAGGCCGTTTGCGGTTGCCTCTTTAACAAACTTAGCGTCAAGTTCTTCGCTACCGGTTACGAAAGGCACGTTCATAATAGAACGGTCTTTTTTGTTTACGTTGTTTTTATAAAGGGAAGAGTTGTCAATAAAGTCGTAAAGTAGCCCTGCTTTATATTCGTTAATTTGTTGTATTGCCTTTACACCGCCCAAGTTTTTAAGCCATCTAAACACGAGCATTGAAATATAGATAGGGAAACACGGTGGGGTGTTATACAAACTGTCGTTCTTTGCTTGAATTTGATAGTTGAGCATAGTTGGGCAAACGTTAAGTTGCCTGCCTAAAAGTTCCTTTTTAACTATAACGATGGTTACGCCTGCGGGCGCAATATTTTTTTGTGCGCCAGCGTAGATTAAGCCGAAATTTGAAACGTCAATTTCTTCACTTAAAATATTAGAACTCATATCGGCAACGAGTGGGGCTTTGGTTTTTGGGAATTTCGTGTATCTTGAACCAAAAATGGTGTTGTTAGACGTGATGTGAACGTAGTCGGCATCACTTGAAAATTCGATTTTGTCAACGTCTGGAATATAAGTGAAGTTTTTATCCTTACTTGACGCAACGATTTTCGCCTCGCCGTATTTTTGCGCTTCTTCTTGCGCTTTACCTGCAAAGTTACCGGTTACTATATAGTCTGCTTTACCAGTCGTCATAAGGTTTAATGGAACTGACGCAAATTGTTGTGACGCACCGCCTTGAACGAATAAAACTGCGTAATCTTCGGGAATTTGCATAAGTTCGCGAAGAAGAGAGTTTGCCTCGTCGTTAACCGCCATAAAGGTTTTACTTCTATGGCTCATTTCGGCTATACTCATACCCGAATTTTGATAATCTAAAAATTCGCCTTGTGCTTGTTTAAGAACTTCAAGTGGTAAGGTTGACGGACCTGCCGCAAAATTAAAAACTCTCATAATATTCTCCTAATATTTTTATGCTAAGTGTATTTTTGAATAGTGGTTTATTATTTAACGCTAAATAAAAGTTTTGCGTAACTTGGATACGGCCAGTATTTTTCGTCAACACAAGTTTCAGCCTCGTCGGCAGACGAGCGAAGACTTTCCATACACGGCAATACTTCGTTTTTAATAACGAGTGACGCTTTATGATAATCTTCGGTAATTTCATTAACTTTTTCAACTAAAACGCCAAGTTTTTCCGCTTCGAAATAAACGTTTTCGTTAAGGGCGTTAAGTTTTTTAACGAGCGCCATATCCGTTTCAAAAGAAACGCCGTTAGATTTTTTAAGTTCAATGGCTTTCAAAAGTTTAGTCACGTAGTTGTTAATTGCAGGATAAATTTCCTTTTTAGCCATATCAAGCATCGTAAGTGCTTCAATTTTTACTATACGCGTATAGTTTTCAAGAAGAACTCTTTCAATAGCGAAAAGTTCCGTGCGGGATAAAACTTTGTGCTTTTCAAAAAGTAAAGCGTTTTTCTCTAACGTGTAAGACACAACCGCGTCAGGCGTTGTTTTAAGGTTTTTAAGCCCGCGCTTTTCGGCCTCCATAACCCAGTCGTTAGAATAGTTGTTGCCGTTAAAGATAATTCTTTCGTGATTTTTTATGGTTTTTTCAACGATATCGTGTACCGTTTTAGTTACGTTAGTTGAATTTTCAAGTTCTTTACTAAACAAGTCAAGACTTTCGGCTACCGCTGTATTTAACACCACGTTACAATCGGCAATAGAATCGTTAGAGCCAACCATACGGAACTCAAATTTATTACCAGTAAACGCAAGCGGTGAAGTTCTGTTTCTATCGGTAGTATCTTTTGGAAGTGGGGGAAGAATTTTTGCCCCAAGTCGCATAGTCTGTTTACCCGTTTTATAGGTGGAATTATTGATAAACGCTTTGAGTGCGTTTAATAAATCGTCACCTAAAAATATAGATACGATAGCGGGTGGCGCTTCGTGTGCGCCTAAGCGGTGGTCGTTACCAGCGCTTGCAACAGACGCTCTAAGTAAATCTTGATAATCGTCAACCGCTTTAATGATTGCCGATAAGAAAAGTAAAAACTGTAAGTTTTCAGCAGGGGTTTCGAAGTCGGAGGCCAAGCGGTCTTAGGAAGACAACTTAG
>JAZLBK010000109.1:0-6414 GCA_045613665.1 Christensenellaceae bacterium
CACGCTTTTGTTTAAGGTGGAACTCAAATATATTTTTTGATGCAAACTCTAAGGTTTTAATAAACTCTTTATCAACTGAGTTGTAGGCGTTTTCAATTTCTTCTTCGCTTACTCTAAGAGTGGTGAGTTTAGCCTTGTCAAACTTCTCACAAAGTTCAATAATCGCCTTATCGCCCTCTTTTTTAACCTTTTCAATAATGTTTGCAACGATACCTGATACGTCTTTTTTCTTTTCTATAACCGAAAATACGTCTTCTCTTTTAGATAGGTTGTTAAGTATAATTTTAATCATAATTTTTCTACTTCTTTTGAAAGTTTTTCGTTTACGTCACTTATAATTTCAGTTTTGAATTTGAAACTTGATTTGTTGGCAATTAACCTTGCGCTTATAGGTAAAAACTTTTCTATTACTTCAAGGTTGTTTTCTTTAAGAGTTGAGCCCGTTTCTACGATATCCACGATAACGTCGGATAAATCAAGAATAGGCGCAAGTTCAATAGAGCCGTTTAGCGCAATAACGTCAATATCCCTACCGTGCTGAGCGTAGTATTTTTTTGCAACGTTAACAAACTTGGTGGCAACTCTTAAAGTTTTGTTTCTATCGTCAACAAAACCCTTTTTGCCCGCTACCGCCATACTGCATTTGCCTATTTTAAGGTCTAAAAGTTCGTAAACTTCTGGATTGTATTCGCATAATATATCTTTGCCAGCCACACCGATATCGGCTGCACCACGCTCAACGTAAATAGCAACGTCCGACGGTTTAACCCAGAAAAATCTTACCATTTTTTCTTTGTTTTCAAATATGAGTTTACGGCTGTTTTCTTTAATAGACGGGCAAGAATACCCAGCGCGTTCAAACATATCGTAAACCTTTTCGCCAAGTCTACCCTTAGGGAGAGCAACGTTTATAAATTTATTCATACTATTCCCCCTTTACCCTTGAAACTTCATCAAGATACACCGCAAAACCTATTGCGCCGTAACGCTTGTTCATTTTTATCATTAAGTTATCGTATTGCCCACCCGATAAAATGCCGGTAGGAATACCTTCGATAAACCCCTTAAATGTAATTCCGTTATAGTATTTAACGTGATTAACAACTGAAAAGTCTATCATAACTTTATCGTCTTTAAGCCCTAAGTCTATCGCTGTATTTACGGCGTTTTTAAGTTCGATTACCGCGTTTTTAGTAAACTCGTCAACCACAAACTTATCAAGCGTAGGCAAAACGGTTTTTGCCTTGCCGTAAACTAAAACGAGAGAAGTGATAAGGTCGTACGCCTTGCTTTCAACGTTGTTTTCAGTAAGTAAATCTTTGATAGCAAAAAGGTTTTTATCGCCCAAAAGTTTTATTATTTGGCTTTTAAGTTCCAAACTAACCTTAGCGTAATCAAGAACTCTTGATATAAGATTAAGGTTGGATACTACAAGCACGTTTCTATTAGAAATTAAGTCTAAACTCTTGCCTGCTAAATATAAAACTTCGGCAATAACTTCGCCTTTTATGTCGCCGATACACTCTAAGCCCAACTGCGAAATTTCTTTATAACTTTCAGTCCCCTTTGAAACGCGGTAAACCTTTTCGTCGTAATAAACTTTCATAACCCCGTCGATATCTTTGCTGTTTTTAACTATCGACAAAGTTACGTCGGGTTTAAGCGCTAAAAGTTTGCCGTTAGTGTCGGTAAACGTAATAACGCTATCACTAACCAAAAAGTCTTTATTATTAACGTAAAGGTCATACTCTTCAAACTTGCTCATACGGTATTTTTGATACCCTTTACCGCTATAAAGCGCGCGTAAAGTGAGCGATATGTATTCTTCTTGTGATAAAACTTTAAGTAAATTTTCCATATCAATCGTTTTCCTTTTTATCTACCACTAACCCGTATCCGCCTGAACCGTAATTTAAGCACCTTGAAACCCTACTTATAGTAGCCGTACTTGCGCCGGTTGACTTTGACACTTCTTGATAATTTTTACCGCTTGCTAAAAGATTTGCTACCTCTAAACGCTGTGACATATCAAGAACTTCTTTAATGGTGCAAATATCTTCAAAAAATTTACGGCAATCATCTTCGCTTTTAAGTTTTAATATTGCCTTATACAGTTTTTCACAATATTTTAATTCAAGTTCGTTCATAGTTTTCTTCCCCAAATTATTTATTACAGTTTAGCACGCTAAATTGATAAAGTCAAACGTTTTTGCCACAAAATCAAATTTTGCCCGTAAATAATTTGTTTTTTTATTAAGTTGTGATATAATTTGTTTGTTTTACAAAATCGAGGATAAAAATGCATTTAACTTTTCACCCGAAAAAGCGAATATCTCACCACTCACTTGACGGTATTTTTCATTTTTTGAAAGATAACGTAGTTTTAGTTATTGCTACGGTTGTTGCGCTTATTTCGGCAATAATTATTCCGCCGGACGCTACGTATCTTAATTATTTTGACTTTAAGACGCTTACTTGTCTATTTTGCGTTCTTGCGGTTGTAAACGCGCTTAAAGGCATAAGGTTTTTTACCGTTTTGGCAACTAAAATCGTAACAGTTTTCAAAAATACGCGCTCGGTAATACTCGCGCTTGTTTACGTTACGTTTATAGGCTCTATGCTTATTGCTAACGATATGGCACTACTTACGTTTTTACCGCTTGGGTATTTCGTTTTAACGTCAACTAAAAAAGAAAACTTGATGGCGTTTACCTTTATTATGCAAAATATTGCCGCTAACTTAGGCGGTATGCTAACCCCGTTTGGAAACCCCCAAAACCTATATCTTTACACATATTTTAATATCGGCAATTTGGAATTTATGGGTATAATGTTACTTCCGTTTATAATTTCAGTTGCTCTAATTACCATTTGTTGTTTATTCGTTAAAAAACAACCGTTGACGGTTGAAGATACTAATTCTAAGTTACCTATAAATAAAACTATAATTTACCTTTTACTTTTTACTTTATCAATAATTATAGTATTTAACTTAGTTCACTACCTAATAGGCTTGGCGGTAATAGTAATAGCGTTGTTTTTTATGGACAAAACCGCACTTAAAAAGGTAGATTACGGTTTGCTTTTAACTTTCGTAATGTTTTTTATATTTGCAGGAAATACCGCAAGAATACCACTCCTTTCAAACCTTTTATCTTCACTAATGCAGTATAGCCCCTTGCTTGTGCCGATAGTTTCTTGCCAAGTGATATCTAACGTGCCGTCCGCAATACTTTTATCAAGGTTTACAACAAACTATCAAGCGTTACTCGTTGGGGTAAATATCGGCGGTGTGGGAACGCTAATTTCTTCGCTTGCAAGTTTGATAACTTTTAAGGAATACTCTAAACACAACCCACATAAAACGCTAAAATACGTCGGCTTATTTTCCTTATTTAACTTTTCATTTTTAATAATATTAACAACCATTATGATTTTGGTAATATAAAAAAGTGGCAAAATGTTTTGCCACTTTTTTTTGTTAAAATACTAAATTTCTTTAATCCAACAACGACGGCGTTTGTGTTGGCGCACGTCGTCAAAATTACGCCACATACTTTGAACGTTTTTGTTGTTTTCAAGTTCTGGGCCCGTTTCACAATACTTAACGCCGTTTTTTATTAAAGTATCAAGCATGTCTTTTATAAGTATTATGGGAATTCCCTTCTTTTGATATTCGGGCTTAATTGCCACTAAGAACATCTCTAACGTGTCGTTTTTCCCTTTTAACGCTTTAAGCATTCTAAATATGCCAAGCGGAAATAACCTGCCCCTTGATTTTTTAAGCGCTTTTGCTATTGACGGAACAAGAAGAGCAAAGCCTATAATTTCGCCTTCTTCTTTAATAATGGTAACGTAGTCTAAATTGATAAGCGGAATATAATCGTCAATAACCTTTTTTACTACTTTATCAGTCAAAGGAACGGTGCCGAATAAAACCGAAAAAGCCTCGTCAACCACTTCAAACGCCTTAAACGCATCTTTATAAAGAACTTTTCTATCAGTATATTTTACAAGTTCAATTTTACTGCGCTTAATTAAAAAGTCGTTAAGTTTTTGAAGTTTTTCGTTAGGTTTTTTAGGAACGGTGAGTTTGAATTCCACCCAGTCAACTTCCTTTTTAAGCCCAAGCATTTCCATATGCTTAACGTAATAGGGGAAATTATAAAAGGTGATTGACATGTTGAGTTCGTCAAACCCTTCAATGAGCATACCTTCGTGGTCAATATCGTGAAAGCCGATAGGACCTATAATTTCATTATGCCCGTTTTCTTTGCCCCAACTAACGATTTTATCAAAAAGTGCTTTTGAAACTTCATAGTCGTCGATAAAATCAAACCTTGTAAACCTAATGCGGTTTTGTTTCCACTTTTCATTTGCAGAACGGTTTATTATTCCACCTATTCTTCCTACGACTTTACCATCACGATAGGCAAGAAACAACTTGGTTTCGCAATACTCGTATGCGGGATTTTCGTCTTTTGTAAAAGTGGAAATTTCGTCAGCCGATAAAAACGGCACGTATGCAGGAACTTTTTTGTATAACACGTTTGGAAATTCAACCCAAACTTTAAGTTCCTTTTTAGTAGTAACTTCTTTAATATCTAAACTCATATTAACATATTCTTACGTTTTGTAAATTTAAGGTTAAATAAACTCTAAAAGTGATTTACCGTTTATCTTTTTAGTAACTAAAAGCCCCATAGTGCCAGGACCACAGTGAGCGCAAACGTTAATTGGTATTAAACCCTTAATTACCTGTTGCTCGCCTACTTTATTTTGAACGTAATCGTAAACGTAGTTAAAGGTTAGTTCGTTAACGTCGAAACTAATTAACGAATAGTCGTAATCTTGTGGCGGAAATTTTACAACGAATTCATCAGCCCTTTGAGTAAATGAAAGTTTAACCTTTCTCGTCATCTCCGTCTTTTCAAGTTTACCGTCTATAAGATATATAACGGGCTTAATGCCTATCGTGTTACCTATCATCGCAATAGCAGGGGAAATTCTTCCGCCGTTTTTAAGCGCGGTTAAGTTTTCGGGAATAAACATAACCGAACCCGTTTCCTTTCTATCTTCAACAGCGGTAACGATTTCTTCAACCGAACTACCCGACGTAGCCATTTCGTAAGCGGTAAAAATCTGAGAAAGCATAGGAACTGAAAGACAAAGCGAGTCAATAACTGTAACTTTACCATTAAAGTTCGTTTTTGCAACGTTAGTAAACAGGTCGTTCATTGAAGAAAGTTTACTTGATATAGTAAAGTGTATAATGTGGTCGTAACCCTTTTCAAGAAGTTTTTCAAAATACTCTATAACTTCGCCAAGTGGCGGAGTTGAAGTTTGTATTTTTTTGTTTGAACGCATAGCGTCTTTAAGTTGCGCTTGGTTGATGGTTATACCGTCTAAATACTCTTCACCATCAACTATTACGTTTAACGGAAATACGCTTATGTCGTATTTTTTAAGTGTTTCGTAATTGATTAAACACGAAGTATCAGTTGAGATTAAAATTTTCATAAATATACTCCACAAACTTTTATATTTTGGTAAAAAAATTATATGAAATTACTATTTCAAATTATACAAAATAGCACTAAATTTGTCAACTATATATAATTTTCGACACAAATATTGGATAAATGCACAATATTATTTGGCAGTTTCTTTCTTTTGCTTTTTGTATTTAAGCGGAGTTACACCCATAATTTGCCTAAACACTCTACAAAAAGTTTTAGCCTCGGTAAAGCCTACTTCTTGCGAAATTTCAGTAACCGTCATATTACTTTGAGATAAAAGCCCCAGCGCAACTTCAACTCGCCTTTTGTTTAGAAAATCGTGAAAAGTATAGCCGGTAACCTTTTTGAAAATTTTACAAAAATTGCTTTTACCATAACCGGTTGCGGTAGCCCCGTCGTCGACCGTGATAGGCTCGAAATAATTGTAATAAACAAGGTCAAGCGCCTTTTCAATACCTTCAATTAAAGTTAAGTCCTGACTGTTTTCTTGGCGTTCTACACACAATTTGTCAATAATAAACGCACAAAGCCTATAAAGGTTTGAAGTTATTAAAAGTTCGTCTACGTGTCTACTCGTCTTTGTTAAAGCCGACGTTTCGTCCAAAATATTCTTAATGTTTTTATCTTCTTCACTATCGGTTAAAGAATAAACCGACGCGCCAAATTCCCTTTGAGTAAACGGGGAAAAAAACTTTTTAAGTAGCGCAACGCCAAAAACGGAAACTAATACTTTATTTTTACCGCCCCTTACGATACTGTGCGACTGCATAGGTAAAACTATGGCTATATCGCCCTTTTTTACAAAATGCTCACGCTTATTTATAATTACGTTTAACTCCCCTTCCATACAGTAGTAAATTTCAACGTCTGCATGGCGATGTTCTTGAAAGTAATT
>JAZLBK010000110.1:0-13430 GCA_045613665.1 Christensenellaceae bacterium
CGCTACTTGGTGGATACGCCAAGCAATAACGCGCGCTATTGCCGACCAAGCAAGAACTATAAGAATTCCCGTACATATGGTTGAAACCATCAACAAACTTATTAAAATTTCACGCCAACTTTTACAAGATTTAGGCCGTGAACCCACACCCGAAGAAATTGCCGAGGTTATGGGTATAACGGTTGAAAAAGTAGTTGAAATACAAACGATAGCGCAAGACCCCGTTTCTCTTGAAACGCCTATCGGTGAGGAAGAAGATAGTAACTTAGGCACCTTTATCGAGGACGAAAAGTCGGCAAGCCCAAGTGACGTGGTTGCCTTTGCAATGCTTAAAAAACAACTTATTTCTATTCTTGACACGCTTACGCCGAGAGAAGAAAAAGTTCTTCGTTTAAGATACGGTATTGACGACGGTAAGCCAAGAACGTTAGAAGAAGTAGGTAAAGAATTTAACGTTACGCGTGAAAGAATTCGTCAAATAGAGGCGAAAGCGCTTAGAAAACTCCGCCACCCGTCGCGTTCTAAAAAACTTAAAGAGTATCTTGAATAATGACGAGATTTGATATTCTTTATAACCTTATAGACAGTGGCGAAATTTTTGCCGACGTTGGCTGTGACCACGGCATAATTTCAAAAATGGTGCTTGACGGCGGTAAGTATAAAAAAGTAATTTTGTCCGACGTATCTAAAAAGAGTTTAGATAAAGCAATAAACCTTTTACAAGGTTACGGCGAAAGGGCAGAGTTTATCCTTTCAAACGGTTTTGAAAATTACCTAACTATTCCCGACGGAGCAATCATAGCGGGTATGGGCGGAGAAGAAATTATTAAAATTTTAAGCGGAAAAATACTGCCTAACAGTTTGGTTTTAGCCCCGCAAAAAAACACCGATAAAGTAAGGCGATTTTTACTTGATAATGGATATAAAATCTTAAAAGATTTTACCTTTTATTCGCAAGGCAAGTTTTACGACGCTATTAAAGCCGAAAAAGGCGAAGATTTTTATGCGCCTATGGAAATACTTTTCGGGCGGGATAACTTAAAAGAAAAGCCGGACGGGTTTATTAAAAAAATAAACGCCGATATAAAAGTTCTAAACACGGTGATTGATGATGAAAAAGCGTCTAAACTAAGTAAAGAAACGGCAAAAATAAAACTTTCAATATTAAAGGAACTTGTAAAATGACGATAGAAAAAGTTATTTCTACAATTGAAAATTACGCGCCACTTAAACTTTCTTACGATTTTCAAAAAATTACGGGCGGTTACGATAACAGCGGTATAATTGCCGAGGTAGACGGTGAAATTAAAGGCGTTTTATTTACGCTTGATTTAACGAATAAAAGCGTAGAAAAAGCGATTGAGAATAACTGCAACCTTATCGTAACGCATCACCCTGCAATCTACGCGCCTATAAAATGCGTTAGCGGTGCTTTACTTAAATGTATTCAATCTAAAATAGGCGTTATATCAATGCACTTAAATCTTGACGTTGCCGAAAGGGGTATCGACTATTACTTGGCAAACGGCTTGGGTGCAACCAAGCAAGAAATTCTTATTGATTTAGGTTGCAATTTAGGTTACGGCAGAGTGTTTGATTATAGCGGTAGCCTTTTGGATATAAAAAATAAATATAGAGAAGTTTTTGAAACTGAAAACGTTATGATTTTCGGCTCGCCTGAAACCAAAATTAAAAGGGTAGCAAGTTTTTGTGGTGCTGGGCTTAGTGAAAGCGAAATTGATAGTTTAGTTGACGTTGACTTGTTTATATCAGCCGATATTAAACACCACGTAATACTTCACGCGCTTGAAAAAGGTAAGTGCGTTATGAACCTTTCGCATTACAAAAGCGAAGTTTACGGTTTTAAGAAATTTTATGAAGAAATAAAAGAAAAATTAAGCGAATTAAATTGCGTTTTTTATGAAAACGCCGATATGCTTTAATTTGCTTGGAGGTATAGTATGCAAGAACAAACCAAATTTATCGTTGAGTATCAAGAGATTGACAAAAACTTAAAAGTTATAGAAGACGAAGTTAACGGTAGCGAAATTTCTAAAAAATACGCTGTTTCTTATAAGTTTTTATCAACGGTAAAAGAAAGCCTTTTGGAACTTGACAAAAAAGCGCAAGTAGCAACTGACAACTATAATTTAGCAATTAAAGAACTTGAAGGACTTATTGCTAATGCGAAAGAGTTTGAAAAATCTCTTGACGGTTGTGAAACGGAAGAAGAAATTGAGTATCTTAAAAAGAAATACTTAGATGCAAGTTCAAAAATTGCGGTGGTAGAACAAAACTTGAACGCTCTTTCAAAAGAAATGACCGACCTTTATAACGAATATAAAAATCTCGGTCAAAAAAATACCGTTATGAAAGCGCAATATCAAGAGTTTAAGCCAAAGTATGAAGAACTTAAAAACTCTAAAAAAGATGAAGTTCAAGCGTTAAAAACTAAACTCAAAACGCTTGAAGATAAAATTGATAAAACGCTGATGGAAAAATACGCGGTTCGCCGTAAGGATAAAAAATTTCCTATCGTGTTCGGTCTTGACCTTTCTAAAAAATCTAATTATTGTCCTTTCTGCGCAACGAGTATGCCTATGAACTTTATTGAAGAATTAAGTTTGGGCGAAATTAAAGAATGCGAAAGTTGTCATAGACTAATTTACGGCTACGACGGTAAAAAATAATTAGGGGGAATTCACTAATGAAACTCAATTATAAAAGAACGATACTCGTTGGTTTTGCTTTTTTCTTAATAACTGCATTTTGGCAAGCGTATGATAAAACAATTCCGCTATTGATGACTTATAAGTTCAATATGACGCAAACTCAGTCTGGTGTAATAATGGCGCTTGACAACGTTTTAGCAGTATTTATGCTACCACTTTTCGGTGGAATTTCGGACAAAGTAAAATGTAGATACGGTAAACGCACGGTATTTATTTTCTTTGGAACTATTTGCTCGGTAATTTCTTTTATTTTCATACCACTTATAGGTAATATGTGGTTGTTTATCGGCGTA
Source organism: Christensenellaceae bacterium (assembly GCA_045613665.1). Lineage (GTDB taxonomy): Bacteria > Bacillota > Clostridia > Christensenellales > Borkfalkiaceae > HGM11412. Next base: position 3,026 of record JAZLBK010000110.1, read on the forward strand.
TTGCTCGTAACTTTAATTTCGATGGCAACCTTCCGTTCCCCAGCAGTTGCGCTTATGCCTGACGTTACCGTTAAGCCACTCCGTTCAAAAGGCAACGCAATAATTAACCTTATGGGAACTGCCGGCGGTCTTTTAGTTCTTGCGCTTGGTATGGTAATTAAAGTTGGCGAAGATTATATGCAAAACTTTTTCCCATACTACGTAGGCGTTTGCGGAATTATGTTACTTGGCTTAATAATTTTCCTTATTACCGTTAAAGAGAACAAGTGGGCTAAGGAAATGCAAGAAGATACTATAAAATACGGCTTTGAAGAGATAGAAGATAAAACGAGCGACAATCAAGGTGTTAAACTTCCTAAGGAAAAATTGGTTTCGCTTTTACTTATATTAGTTTCGGTTGCGCTTTGGTATATGGGCTATAACGCAATTACGTCAAAATACTCCCTTTACGCTGACAGCGTGTTAAAACAAAGTTATGACCTCACCTTGCTTATCGCTCAGGGTGGCGCTATCGTAGCGTATATTCCGGTTGGTATACTCGCGTCAAAATTCGGTAGAAGAAGAACTATTTTAGCAGGTGTTGCTATGCTTGCTTTATCCTTCTTTATCGCTATATTTATAACCGAACAAAGTAGCCCGATTTTTATGTATATTTTATTTGCAATAGCAGGTATTGCTTGGGCTACTATTAACGTAAACTCTTTCCCGATGGCCGTTGAACTTGCAAAAGCAGGGGATACGGGTAAATATACCGGTTGGTATTACACTGCGTCAATGTCGGCGCAAGTGTTAACACCTATTTTGTCTGGCGCAATTATGGATTTAGTTGGTAATATGAGCCCACTTTTCCCGTACGCGTCAATTTGCGTAGCGCTTGCTTTTGTAACGATGTTCTTCGTTAAACACGGCGACAGTAAGCCTGAAACCAAAAAATCGGTGCTTGAAAATTTTGACAACGACTAAGAAATAAACCTACAAACAAAACAACATAAACAAGTAGTTATAAACGACGCTGTGAGAGAGATTACAATTCCTTTCACGGCGTTTTTATTTTTGCATTTTGCGTAGTAAACGGCTGTAACGTAAAAAGTGGTTTCCGACGAGCCGAATATACAAGACGCGCACAGCGGAATATATCCGCTTGTGCCGTATGTTTTATAAACGTTGTCAAGCAAAGCAAAACTACCGCTACCCGAAAAGGGTTTTAGAATAATAAGTTCCATAAGTTCACTTGGTATACCAAAAAAGTTAAAAACGGGCGATAAAACTTTCAAAACTACGTCGTAAACACCGCTTACTTTGAATAGTTCGCTCATAAGTAAAACGGCTAAAATTGCAGGAAATATTGAATAAATTAGTTCAAGGGACGATTTAACCCCTTGGTTAAACGCTTGAAACACAGGCACTTTTTTTATAAGCGCAACTATAAACGAAAGTAGCGCAAAAATGGGAATTATATATATTAAAACGCTCATTTTAGCACCTTGCAAAGCAACACGCCAAGCGCGGTTGAAAAGGCGGTTGCTACGATAGAACAAGTTATTATTAAAGAGGGGTTTTGCCCGTACGTAGATAGTAGTTGAACTACCGAAATAGGCAAAATTTGAATAGAAGTTGAAGAAATTACCGTAAGCAAAGTTTTTGCGTGTTCATTGTTTTCGTTGTCAAGTAGGCGCATACTTTCAATGCCGGCAGGCGTAGAAACCCCCGAAAGCCCAAGCGCGTTAGATATTAAGTTAATTGAAATTTGCTCAACTGCTTGTTCGCTATTAGTGTTAAAAAGTTTTTTTACTGGCGCACTTAAAATTTTAGACGTTTTTTTATAAATTCCGCTTTTTTCAAGTAAAGACGAAATTCCTTGCCAAACTGCGTAAACGCCTATTAGCGTAAAGGATAGTTTTACCGCGCTTTCGGTTGCAGTTGAAAATGCAGTTAGCATTTTTTCGGGCGACGTAAAGGTTAAAACGGCTATGCTAATAACCGTTATTAAAGGAAAAATGACGTTCATAGTCTAACTTATGAAAACAACTCGTAATTTATCATAATTTTGAGTTTACAAAAAACGTTTTATGTTATATAATAAACTAAATTATAGTATAATTAGGTGTTTTTATGAATAACGACAAATTTTATATTACAACCCCCATTTATTACCCAAGCGGAAACTGGCACATAGGCCATTGTTATACTACCGTTGTGTGTGACGCGCTTGCAAGATTTAACCGCATGCTTAAAAAAGACGTTTTCTTTTTAACGGGAACTGACGAGCACGGTCAAAAAATCGAGAAAAAGGCAAGTGAAAAGGGGCTTACTCCTATCGAGTTTATCAATCCGCTTGTTGACGGGCTTAAAGAGATTTGGAAGGAACTTGACGTTAGTTACGATAAATTTATAAGAACGACTGACGATTATCACGTTAAAAGCGTTCAAGAAATATTTAAGCAACTTTACGACAAGGGCGAGATTTATAAGTCTACCTACGAAGGTTGGTATTGTACGCCGTGCGAGTCTTTCTGGACTGAAAGCCAACTTAAAGACGGCAAGTGCCCCGACTGTGGTCGCCCCGTTCAAAAAGGCAAAGAAGAAAGTTACTTTTTCCGCCTTTCTAAATACGCTGACAAAATCTTAAAACTCTATGAAGACAACCCCGAATTTTTACAGCCAAAATCAAGAGTTAACGAAATGGTTAACAACTTTATTAAACCGGGGCTTCAAGACCTTTGCGTTTCAAGAACTACTATAAAGTGGGGCATACCAGTTACCTTTGACGAGAAGCACACCGTTTACGTTTGGGTTGACGCGCTTACTAATTACATTACCGCGCTTGGTTATGGAACTGAAAACGACGAACTTTTCAAAAAATACTGGCCTGCTAATATCCAAATGGTAGGAAAGGAAATTGTTCGTTTCCACACTATTATTTGGCCGGCAATTTTAATGGCGCTTGGCGTTGAAATGCCAAAGCGCGTATACGGTCACGGCTGGTTACTTATAGGCGGAGATAAACTTTCAAAAAGCAAGGGCGAAAAAATTAAAACTGAAATTACCGACCCTAAGGAACTCGTTGATAGATACGGTTGTGACGCGCTTAGATATTTCCTTCTTCGTGAAATTCCTTTCGGTAACGACGGCGTTTACACTAACGAAAGTTTACTCAAACGAATTAACGGCGATTTATCTAACGACCTTGGTAACTTAGTTTCAAGAACTACCGCTATGATAAATCAATATTTTGGCGGAATTCTACCGTCGCCAACCGATTATACTGAACTTGATAACGAAGTTATTAGTTTGTGTAACGTAACGCTTGAAAACGTTAAAAAGCAAATTGATATTATTGACGTTCCGTCTGCGCTTTTAGAAATTTTCAAACTTATACAAAGAGCAAATAAATATATCGACGAAACAGAGCCTTGGAAAATCAGCAAGATAGACGGTATGAGAGATAGGCTTGCAACCGTTATGTACGTTCTTTCGGAGTGCATACGCGTTTCGGCTATATTGTTAAAGCCGTTTATAACCAAAGCACCCGATAAAATTCTTGCCTTTTACGGAATTGACGGCAAGAGCGAAAACACCTTTGACAACGCTTATTTCGGCGTGTTAAAGGGCGGTATTAAAGTTGAAAAGGCAACGCCGATTTTCCCACGTATCGACGTAAATAAAGAAATACAAGAAATTGAAAAAATGATGGCTGAACGCCACCAAAAAGCCCAAAAAGAAAAGGCAAAAGAGGAAAAGAAAGTGGAAGAAGTAAAAGAGATTTCTATTGACGAATTTTTCAATACCAAACTTATCGTTGCGCTTGTTAAAAACTGCGAAAACGTTGAAAAATCAAACAAACTTTACAAACTTACGCTCGACGTTGGCGACGGGGAAAGAACGGTTGCGTCCGGGCTTAAAAACTACTATAAACCCGAAGAACTTATCGGCAAAAAAGTAATACTCGTTGCTAACTTAAAGCCTGCAAAACTTTGCGGAATATTAAGCGAGGGTATGGTTCTTTGCGCTGAAAAAGACGATAAAGTAGTTCTTATTTCGCCCGAAGTTGATATGCCGGCAGGCTCGGTGGTTGGTTGATGATAGACAGTCACGCACACTTGACTGACGCGCGCTTAGAAGGTAACCTTTTAGAAATTCGAAAGGGTTATCTTAAAAGAGGTATTAGTAAAGTCGTTGACGTTGGTTGTAGCGTTTCTTCTTCAAAACGAGCAAAATTAAACGCTGAAAGTTTTAGCGAAGTGTATTTTACCGCCGGTTGTCACCCGGACGACGCGGGTAACGTTACTGAAAACGCGCTTTTTGAAATAGAAAGGCTTTGCAGTAACTCTAAATGCGTAGCAGTTGGAGAAATAGGGCTTGACTATCACTACCTTAACTTTGATAAAGAAGTTCAAAAAAGGGCGTTTATTTCTCAACTTGAACTTGCCGTTAAATTAAACAAGCCGGTAGTAATTCACACGAGAGAGGCTTGTAAAGACACGCTGGATATTCTTTCTGGTTACGCGCCTAAACTAAAAGGGTTTTTGATGCACTGTTATAGCGAGAGTAAAGAAACTGCAAGTATTTTATTAAAACTTGGCGCTTACTTTTCGTTCGGCGGTGTAGTTACTTTCAAAAACGCTAAAAAGGAAGAAATAATAAAAAGAGTTTCATTAAATAGAATACTTTTAGAAACCGATTGTCCTTATAAGGCGCCAACGCCTTATCGCGGCCAATCAAAAAAGCCCGAATACGTTAGTTTAGTGTACGATTGCGTTGCTAAAATATACGGCGTTGAAAAATCCACTTTAATTAGCGCGGTTAACAACAATTTTAATAGTTTATTTATGTAACGCCAAACCGTTACGGTTTGGCTTTATCTTTCGCTGATTTGGAAACAAACCACCAAAAATTTTTTGGCGTTATTGCCCAGCATTAGTATTAGCAATTTTATTATGGATATTAAAAAAATTTTAAGAGAAGAAAATTTTATATTCAAAAAGGCTTTCGGGCAAAACTTTTTAACTGACGAAAGTTTACTGTCGTCTATCGTTGACCTTTCTATGATTGACGAAAATACCACCGTTTTAGAAATAGGCGTTGGTGGCGGTACGTTAACGCGCGCAATTGCTAAAAAAGCAAAAAAGGTAGTAGGTTTTGAAATTGACAAAAACTTAAAGCCAGTTCTTGAAAAAACGCTTAACGAGTTTTCTAACGTTGAAATCGTTTATGAAGACGTTATGAAACGCGATATTAAAGAAATTGAAAGTCTACTTGGTGGTGAGTACGTTTTAGTAGCAAATCTTCCTTACTATATAACTACGCCTATAATAATGCGTTTTATTGAAGACGCTGAAAGTGTAAAAAGCATAGTAATTACTATTCAAAAAGAAGTTGCGGAAAGAATTGTTGCCAAGGAAAAAACGGCTGACTACGGCAGTATCACGGTAGCGATAAACGCGGTTGCGGATAGTAAGATTGTTAAATATCTTCCGCGCGAGTTGTTTTATCCAGCGCCAAACGTAGATTCGGCGGTAGTTAAAATTGATATTAACCAAAATAAATACCAAATTAGCGATAAAAAGGCGTTTAGAAATTTAGTTAAACACGCCTTTTCAATGCGAAGAAAAACGCTTGTTAATAATCTTATGAAAGGCTATCAAATAAGTAGGGTTGACGCAGAAGGTTATTTGTTAAATCTAAATTTACCAGTTACCGCAAGGGGAGAAGAACTTTCGGTAGATAAGTTTGTAGAACTATCTAACTTAATAAAATAATAAAAGCACGCTCAAAGCGTGCTTTTTGTTTTTTATTATAAAAGCGGAATTTTTTCAAGATATACTATATCTTTTCTGTCAGCCGCGTCCCCTTCTGCTAAAACGAAAGCCTTTTTGCAAATAATACCGCCAGCCTTTTCAACTATCGCCTCTAAACCTTTAAGTGATGCGCCTGTTGATACAACGTCGTCAACAATGCCAACTTTTTTGCCTTTTATAAGTTCAACGTCATGACGAGAAAGATACATTTTTTGTTCTTTACCCGTTGTGATTGAAGATTCAATGTCAACCTCAATCCCGTCTTGCATATATAGTTTTTTAGATTTTCTAACAACTGCATAGTAGGGGTGGTTGAGTTCGCGCGCAACAACGTGGCAAAGTTGTAAACCTTTTGATTCAGCCGTAATCAAAACGTCACAATCTTTAAGAAGTTTACTAAGCGCTTTACCGCAATGTTCAGTCATTTCTTGATTGCCGTGAAGATTAAAAAAGGCAATGTTAATGCCTGACGGCAAAGGGAGAATAGGTAGTTCGGCGTTGTAGCCACTAATATTTAATTTCAAAACGTTACTCATAACGGTTACCTCCAACTTTTATATTCTAACACGATACGACAAAAAAGTAAATAGAAAGAATAAATTTATACTGCCTTTTATCATTTTATTTAATCTTTTTTAATAAGTTAGAAGTGGTGATTTATGAAAGCGTATACAGAAAGTTTTGAAAAGGTTATTAAAAACTTAAATTCTTCTTTAAGCGGTTTAACGGCTGACGGGGTTAAAAAATCCGAGAACCTTTACGGCAACAACGTTTTAACGAAGAAAAAACAAAAATCATTATTAAAAAGAATAGTTGACGCACTTTTTGAGCCTATGCTTATAATTCTTGAAGTTGCTATGCTTATAACCCTTGGGGTAAACCTTGGTAAAAGCCTAAGTGGTAACGGCGGAGATTTTATAGAGTGCATAGGCATATTTTTATCAATATTTATAAGCGTTGTTTTAACCGTTATTATGGAAGGTAAATCTCAAAAAGCCTTTGAACTTTTAAGCGGTATTTCAAGCGACGTTTCAGTTAAAGTAATACGAAACGGCGAGGTTACCGTTATTAGCCAAAAAAACTTAGTCGTTGGCGACGTGGTAATTTTGCAAACGGGCGATAAAATTTTTGCTGACGGTAGGCTTATTGAAAGCAATAATTTGTACGTTGACGAATCAACTTTAACCGGCGAAAGCAATCCAAGTAGCAAAAATTATAACGTTACGTTAAAAAGCGATACACCGCTTGCCGAAAGAGTAAATTCCGTTTATAGTGGAACTTTCGTAACTTCCGGCGACGGTAAATACGTGGTAGTTGGGGTTGGAGATAACGCCGAAATAGGTCAAATTGCACAGGGTTTACAAACTGACGTAACCGTGTCGGCACCCCTTCAAGAAAAACTTAACCGCTTAGGTAAATTAGTTACCGCTTTTGGAATAATTTCGTCAGTTTTCGTGCTGATGCTAAACGTGGCGAGAGAGTTTGCTAATCAAAACGTAAATTTTTTCTCTATTCAAGACGCGTTTTTATCTTCAATAATACTAATAGTGGCGTCGGTTCCCGAAGGATTGCCTACAACGGTAGCAATAGCGCTTACGTTAAACGTTGTGAAACTATCGTCGTCTAACGCTTTAATAAAAAAACTAATTGCAGCGGAAACGGTAGGGTGCGTAAGCGTTATTTGTTCGGATAAAACGGGAACTCTTACTGAAAACAAAATGAAACTGCGCGGAATATATACAAATGCAAAAGTTATAAATGCCGAAAAAGAAATTCTATATAATTCGGCTGTTAACTCCACGGCTTTTTTAACTAAAAACAACAGGGAATACGTGGGTGTGGGTAGCCCTACTGAAACTGCGCTTTTACAACATCTTAAAAAGTTAAAAATTGATTATAACGAAGTTAGAAGTTCGGCTAAAATAATTGAGCAAATTCCTTTTTCTTCCGAAAACAAATATATGCTTAGTTGCGTTGAACTTAGTGGTAAAGAAGTAACCTACCTAAAAGGCGCGCCAGAAGTTATAATTAACGCGTCTATACTAACTGACAATGAGAAAATTTTAGAACTTAATAAAATTAAAAACTTTACGAGAGAGGGCAAAAGGGTTATTGCTTTTGCAACAAAGTTTAATAAAGATACAACGCTAAGCGGATTTACCTACGACGGTTTTGCCGTTATTGCCGACGGGATAAGAAAAGACGTGATATCTTCCGTTTTAGAGTGTAAAAAAGCGGGCATTTCAGTTAAAATGCTCACTGGGGACAATATAGAAACCGCCTACTTTATATCAAAAGAACTTGGACTTGCTAATAATAAAAGCCAAGTAATTAACGCGTACGATATAGACGGTCTTTCAAACGAAAAAGTTACTAAAATACTAAAAAACGTCAGCGTAGTTGCAAGAAGTACGCCAAAAACCAAACTTAGAATTGTTGAACTTTTGAAAAAATCGGGCGAAGTAGTTGCCGTTACTGGTGACGGGGTTAACGACGCGCCCGCCATAAAACACGCCGACATAGGTATTTCAATGGGTAGCGGTTCTGAAATAACCAAAGAGGCAAGCGATATCGTTTTGTTAGACGATTCTTTTTCAACAATAGTTAAAGCCATATCTTTTGGCCGAAACATTTATAAAAACTTTCAGCGGTTTATAATGTTTCAACTATCGGTAAATTTTTCGTCGGTATTGTTTATTATAGTTTCGCTACTTATCGGCATTGAATTGCCTTTTTCTACCATACAAATTCTTTGGATAAATATAATAATGGACGGACCGCCCGCACTTACTTTGGGGCTTGAAAATCACGGCTACGCTTTTATGGAAGATAAGCCTATAAAACGAAGCGACGATTTAGTTACTAAACCTATGCTGTTTAGAGTTTTACTTCACGCTTTTTATATTTGTGCCATTTTAATTTTACAATATAAATACGACTTTATAGGTTGCGGAAAAGACGGTATGAAAACGGTTATATTTTCAATGTTTATTTTATTTCAACTGTTTAATGCCTTTAACGCAAGAGAACTTGGTAGCGTAAGCGTATTTTCCACTCTAAAAAGAAATAAACCTATGCTTATAGTGTTTGGAATAACCTTTTTATTTCAAGTTGTATTTTCACAGTATCTATGTGGGTTTTTCGGTACGGTAGCCTTATCTTTTAACGTGTGGTTAAAAATGATAATTACTGCGTTTAGTATAATTTTGCTGTCTGAAATATATAAGTTTATAAAAAGAATTTACAACTTTCAAAAAAACACTCATAAAGGTTTAATTAAAAATAAAAATAATGCATAGACTTATGAATATGAGCCAAATAAAAATAACCGAGGCAAGTAATAAAAGCAAAAACGTAATATATATCTACGATATGCTTTCGGCAGTAATTAAACAGTTGGGTTGCGTAAGCGATTTAAGGGGCGGTAAAAATAGGTACGAACTGATAATTGACGTTCCGTCTTCATACAAAGAGTTATTGATTAGTGAAATTGAAGATAAAATTGCAGACGTAATTTCGGTAAACTATAAATACACCTTTTTCAATAAAAGAATAAATTCGAGTGGGTTGTCTTCTGTTGAACGAGAACTTTTACTTACCGCGCTTATTTCTGCCGACATTGACGAAGATAAAAAATACGTTGTAAAAAAACTTAAAAACTATACTGAATATACTCTTGACGGCATATTTAACTTTCGCCTAAAACCGCTAAAAGAAAAGTGGCTTGATATCGTTAGTTATATACCGCCGGGATTTCAGTCCGTACAATTAAAAGATTTTATCGTTTATTTAATAAGAGATAAAATGGGTAAACGAGTGTATTTTGACGGTGGGCAAGTGTACGACAAGCGGTATAATCTTCTTAAAAGAATAGAACTTTTGTCGGGCGATAGCGGTGAAATTCCTATCGTAAAAGAAATTTTACTTTCAGGTGCGGGGGAGGTGGAACTTGGTTCTCCGCTACCTGAAAGAGACGAGTTTTACCTTAAAGAATTTTACGGTGATAGGGTTAGGTTTAACGCGAACTACTTTGCATAGCCAAAATAGTTCGCGCAAAAATAAAAGTATTTGATTTTAATTGACAAAGTAGAAAAAGGGTATTATAATAATTTCAAACTCAATACGGAAGTTGGGACAAGTAGCCCCGCATTAGATTTTTAGAGAGTTGCCCTTGGCTGAAAGGCAATAATCAAAGGCGGTCCGCAAAACCACCCAAAGTATTTCCCTTTTATTAAGTGGCCGTTTTTTCGGCAATTAAGGTGGAACCGCGGATATTATCCGTCCTTAAACGTCAGTTTAAGGGCTTTTTTTATTTATAAGGAGTACGTTATGAAAATTTATTTACCTGATAATTCTGAAATTCAAGTTAGCGAAAACGCTACCGTTTTAGACGTTGCGCTTGCAATTAGTGAAGGTTTAGCGCGCAACGCGGTAGCAGGTAAAATCGACGGTGTTACGGTAGACTTATCTACCGCCGTAAAAGAAGGTCAAAAAGTAGCAATTTTAACCCTTCGCGACCAAGAAGGGCTTGATATTTATCGCCACACTTGTTCGCACGTTTTAGCGCAAGCAATAAAATCAATTTATCCTACTTGCAAGTTGGCTAT
>JAZLBK010000111.1:0-10264 GCA_045613665.1 Christensenellaceae bacterium
ACTTTCTGAAGCGTATGGTGATGAAAATGATGAAAACGCAGTTAAGCGCCCACCAGTTGTTTCAGTTATGGGTCACGTTGACCACGGTAAAACTTCACTTCTTGATAGAATTAGAAATGCAAACGTAACCGCTGGCGAGGCGGGTGGTATTACCCAACATATAGGTGCGTACACCGTTAACGTAAATGGCGAAACTGTAACCTTCTTAGATACGCCTGGTCACGCTGCGTTTACCGCTATGAGAGCGCGCGGTGCTCAAATGACGGATATTGCAATTATCGTAGTTGCCGCTGACGACGGTATTATGCCACAAACGATTGAGGCTATCCATCACGCTAAGGCGGCTGGCGTAACCATTATCGTTGCGGCAAACAAGATAGATAAACCTACTTCGGATATCGAAAGGGTTAAAAAAGGTCTTGCCGACCAAGAAATTTTAGTAGAAGAATGGGGTGGTGACGTTGCTCTCGTTCCCGTTTCTGCAAAGACTGGTCAGGGTATAGACGAGCTTTTAGAAACAATCGTATTGTCCGCCGAAATGAAAGAACTCAAAGCCAACCCAGACCGTATGGCTAAGGGTGCAATCGTTGAGGCTAAACTTGATAAGGGTAAAGGCCCTGTTGCTACCGTACTCGTTCAAAAAGGTACGCTTAAAGTGGGTGACTACTTAGTCGCAGGCACTATTACCGGTAAAGTTAGGGCGATGGTTGACGATAAGGGTAGAAACGTTAAATCGGCAGGCCCGTCAATGCCCGTATCAATTTTGGGCTTAGAATCAGTTCCCAACGCTGGCGACAGTATATTTGCGGTAGAAGAGGCCAAACTTGGCGCTCTCGTTGCAAGCGAAAGAAGAAATAAAGAAAGAGAAGATATGATAAGAGAACAACAAAAAGTATCGCTTGACGACTTGTTCTCGAAAGTATCGTCTGGCGATTTGAAAACTCTTAACGTTATCGTTAAGGCTGACGTTCAAGGTTCGGTTGAGGCAATCAAGCAATCACTTATAGAACTTTCTAACGACGAAGTTAAAGTAAGCGTTATTCACGCTGCGGTTGGCGCAATTTCGGAAACGGACGTTAACCTTGCCGATTCTTCTAACTCCATTATTATCGGCTTTAACGTTAGACCTGATAGCAAGGCAAAAGCGCTTGCTGAACAAAGCAAAATCGACGTTAAACTTTATAGAGTTATCTACGAGGCGATTGACGACGTTACTAAGGCACTTAAAGGTATGCTTGCACCTAAGTTTAACGACGTTTATATGGGCAAAGCCGAAGTTAGAGAAACCTTTAAGATTACCGGCGTTGGCACGGTTGCAGGTTGCTACGTAACCGACGGTAAAATCGTTAGAAACGGTAAACTTAGAATTTATCGCAACGATATTATGATTTGTGAAGGTAACGTACTTCAACTCAAACGCTTTAAGGACGACGTTAAGGAAGTTCAACAAGGATTTGAGTGCGGTATGTCTATCGAGAAGTTTGACGATATTAAAATCGGCGACTTTATCGAGTGTTATATCGTAGAAGAACAAAAGGCTTAAACTATGAAAGGAAAGCGTACAGATAGGCTTAACAGCGAATTTAGAAAACTTATTTACGACGTTATTAAAAACAGAATAAACTCTCCACTAATTACCGAGATGTTTTCAGTAACGGAAGTTGACGTTTCGCCCGACCTTAAACACGCAAAAGTGTATATTAGCGTATATTCAACAAGCGAAGAAAAGGCGAAAAATACCTTTGACGGCATTGCAAAATCTTCCCCTGAAATTAGGCGTGAACTTGCAAGGCTTTCAAGTATACGCTACGTTCCCGAACTTAGATTTTACAGTGACGGGGCAAGTGCGTACGGCAATAAAATCGATATGATTTTGTCGGGCTTAACTTATACCACCAGCGGAGAAGATGATGACGATAACGGAGATAGCAACTGAACTTAAAAAAGTGGAATCAGCACTCATATTTTCACACAATCGACCCGACGGAGATACCGTAGGCTCGGCTACCGCTTTGCGCCTAGCACTTAAAAAACTGGGCATTAAGGCGGATATCGTGTGTAACGGCGATATTCCTGAAAAACTTAAATACCTAACGGAAACTGAGTTTTATCAAAAAACTCCAAACAAAAACGAAAATTATTCCGCTTGTATTTCAGTAGATTGCGCTAACGAATTTATGTTTGCGGAACTTTTTACTTACTATCAAAAAAACCCTTTAACGTTCAATATCGACCACCACGTTTCAAACGGCAGATACGCTAAGTTTAACTACGTTGAAGAAGCGTCGTCCACCTGCGAAATAATTTACAGTTTAATTCTTGCGTTAGGGGTTCAAATTGATAAAGATATAGCCGATTGCTTGCTTACGGGCATAGTAACCGACACGGGCGCGTTTTGTCACTCTAACGTAACGGAAAACACGTTGCGCGTAGCGTCGGTGCTAAAAGGGTGCGATGCCGACTTACACAAGATAATTAAACTTAACTTCAAAAACCAAACCAAACAGCGCTCTGATTTATACGCAAGCGTAATTAGTAAAATGCGTTACCGTTTAGACGGTAGGGTGGGAATTATCGTAATAACGCGTAGCGATATTGAAAGCGCGGGCGCAGTTGACAATATGACCGAAGGCTTTATTGATTATCCGCTTACGGTAGACAGCGTTGAAGTTGCAATTTCACTACTTGAAACGGGTAAAAACCGCTATAAAATTAGCCTTAGAAGTAAAGGCAAGGTAAACGTTAACGAAATAGCGTCAATCTACGGTGGGGGCGGTCACGTTCTTGCAAGTGGCGCCGTGCTTAACGGATATTTAGAAGATATTATTGACAAACTTTGCTATAACGTTGAGCAAAGGCTTTAACCGATTATGAACGGATTTATAAACTATTACAAGCCGAGTGGAATATCCTCGGCTTATGCTATAAACAGAATAAAAAAATTATTCAAAGGCTATAAAGTTGGGCATATGGGCACTCTTGACCCGCTTGCCGAAGGCGTTTTGCCTATTGCGGTTGGAAAGTCAACGAGGCTTTTTGATTTTTTGCTTGATAAAACCAAAGTTTATATTGCAGAATTTACCTTTGGTTACCAAACCGATACTCTCGATAGGGGCGGTAAAATCGTTAAAAGTAACGGCGCAATTCCGTCAAGGCAACAAGTTGAAGAGATTTTAAGTTCACTAACGGGTGAAGTTATGCAAGTTCCACCGTCGTTTAGCGCAAAAAACGTGGGTGGGCAACGAAGTTATAACCTCGCTCGGCGCGGAATTGAAGTTGAACTTAAACCTAAACGGGTTGAGATTGACGGCATTGAAATTTTATCAAATAACGGCGATAGTTTTACTTTTGAAATTACATGTAAAGGCGGAACGTATATTCGTTCAATTTGTAGAGATATGGCGGAAAAACTGTCTACCTTTGCTACTATGACTTCGCTTAAAAGAATAAAAAGTGGTAGTTTTAACCTTGAAAATTCGGTTACGGAAAGTGACGTTTTATCGTCTACCGACGTAACTAATCTTCTAATTAAGCCCGACAGCGTACTTTTATTTGACAAAATTTATTTAGATAAAACACAGTCGGTTGAACTTGAAAACGGCAGACCGTTTACTATAAGCGTAAAAGACGGAACGTATTCGGTTTACGATTATAACTCACAGTTTATAGGCGTGGGACTCGTAAAGGAAAATAACCTTAAAATTAAAGCGTATATTAAAGATGATAAATAACGTGATTTTATACGGCGAAAAATGCCATCAAAACTTAATACTTGCGCTTGGTTATTTTGACGCCGTTCATAAAGGCCATCAAAAAGTGCTTAAAAAAGCCGTTGAAGTTGCTAAAAGTAAAGGGGCAACGCCGTCGGCTTTGATTTTTACGGGCGGAAAAGGTGGGCTTGACGTTTTTACTTTAAGCGAGCGTTTGAAAAGGATTTTTAGTTCGGGGATTAAAACGGTTATAGTTAAAGAGTTAACCCCTGAGTTTATGAGCCTTGATAAAGCGGGGTTTTTATTAGAACTTTCAAGTTTGTATTCTATAAAAGCAGTCGTTTCGGGAAGTGATTTTACCTTTGGTAAAAACGCTTTGGGAAACGTTGAAACGCTAAAATCATATTTTGGTAACGATAACGTTTTTATGCAAGATTTAGAAGAACTTTCCGGCGTGAAAATTTCAACTACTGAAATAAAAAAAGCACTTGAAAGGGGTGACGTTTTAACTGCAAATACTTTGCTTAACGGCAATTATTTTATAAGCGGTAAAGTAGTTCACGGCAAAGGTTTAGGCGTTAACATAGGCTTTCCTACTGCTAACGTCTTATTAAGCGATAACAAATACCCTATAAAAAGTGGCGTTTATATGACGTTTACAATTATTAACGGCGCGGTTTATCCTTGTATAACAAACGTTGGCAAACAGCCTACGGTTGGCGGTAATGATAGAGTTATTGAAACTTATATTGATAACTATAACGGCGATTTATACGATAAAATTTTAACCGTTTATTTTGTTGAAAGACTGCGCGATATCGTTAAATTTAATTCTATAATAGAATTAAAAGAACAACTTGAAAAAGATTTAAGGAGCATAAGATGATAAAATTTGGTCCAAGCGGTAACAGTGAGGCTTTTCATAACGCAGGGTATTTGGGCAGTTCTCAATCGGCAAAATGGGTTAAAAATATGGGACTTGATTGTTTTGAATATTCCTTCGGTAGAGGTGTTAATTTATCTGAAAACAAAGCGCTTGAAATAAAAGAAGAATTTGATAAGCAAGGTGTAGAAATTAGCGTACATTGCCCATATTATATCAACTTTGCAGGGACGGACGAAGAAAAGGTTGAAAAGTCGTACGGGTACGTTTTAAGTTCGCTTAAAATAGGCAAACTTATGGGTGCTAAACGCGCGGTATTTCACCCCGGTGCGCTTGGTAAACAAGATAGAGAAACTGCGGTTAATTTAACTAAAAAACGCCTTGAAATACTTGCTGAAAAAATTGTTGACGGCGGGTTTGAAGATATGATAATTTGCCCCGAAACAATGGGAAAATCCGCGCAAATAGGCACGGTAACGGAAGTTGCGGAATTTTGCAATATCGCGCCTTTTTACTATCCTTGCGTCGATTTTGGGCACGTAAATTGCCTTTGGCAAGGCAGTCTTAAAACCGAAGACGATTTTACTAAAATATTAAACGAATTTGAAAGCGTTTGCGGACTTGATAAACTTGATAAAATGCACGTTCACTTTTCAAAAATTATGTATTCAGTTAAGGGCGAAGTTAAGCACCTTACCTTTGAAGATAGCGTGTACGGACCAGAGCCAAGAGAGTTTTTACTTGCGGTAAAGAAGAAAAATATCAACCCTTACGTAGTTAGTGAAAGCGCAGGCACGCAAGATATAGACGCAAAAACGATGAAAGATATTTATTTTTCACTATAAAATAAACCCGACGGTAGTCGGGTGTTTTATTTTTTTAAGTTATTAACACTTAAAATACACAAAAAGGTCATATACTATTTGTATGAGTAAAAACAAGTTTAGATATATTCCGCTACGGTATCTAATTGCAATTCTTATAACCATATTAGAAATTGTTGTTATTATAGGCGTTGCGGTATACCTTTCTTATAAATTTCAATACTTTTACTTCTTAGCAATTTTAACTCAAATAGTATGCGCTGTTAAAATTATAGCGTCAAACGACAACCCCGACTATAAAGTGCCGTGGCTGGTTGTCGTTTTGGTTTTGCCCATTGCGGGTTTTATGCTGTATTTTATTTTTTCTTCACGAAAACTAAAACGCAAATACGTTAAACGATTAAAAGATATAGTTAAAAATTCATACGATAAAAACGACCAAGTAGAATTTGAACTTATAAAAAGTTCAAGCGTTGAGGCTTATAATCAATTTATGATGCTTTCTAAAATTTCTGGAACGCATTTGTTTACTCATACCGAAAGCGAATATTATAGCGATATAAACGAACTTTTAAGCCGTTTAATTGTTGATTTAGAAAATGCAAAAAGTTTTATTTTTTTAGAGTTTTTTATAATTGACGATGGGGATTTTTGGAATAAAATTCACAATATTTTAATAAAAAAAGCCAAAAACGGCGTTGACGTAAGGCTTGTGTACGACGATATAGGGTGTATGAAAACGTTGCCGTCAAACTACCAAAAAATTCTAAATAGCGAAAATATTAAAGCAGTTTCTTTTTCTCGATTAAAAGGCGCTCTAAACGGAGAATTTAATAACCGCAACCACCGTAAAATGATTATTGTTGACGGTAAAATTGCCTACACGGGCGGGTTTAATTTGGCGGACGAATACTTAAATTTAATAAATAGATTTGGGCTGTGGAAAGACTGTGGCTTGCGCCTTTACGGAGAAGGGGTGTGGGAGTTTACTAAATTGTTTTTAATAGATTACGAAATTAACAAACGACGTGAAATTTCTTTGGCTAATAATTATTTTCCCTCAGTAAATTTAGAAAAGTTTTGCGGTTACGTAATGCCGTTTGGCGACGGGCCTAAACCCTTGTATCCAAGGCAGGTAGCAAAGTCGGTTATACAAAATTTAATTGCTTGCGCGAAAAAAAGCGTTTACGTTACAACGCCGTATTTAATCGTGGATAACGACCTTTTAACCGATATAGAAAACGCGTCGCTTAGGGGTGTTGACGTAAGGATAGTGCTTCCGCATATTCCCGATAAAAAACTAATATATTTAATGACTAAAAGTTGCTATCCAAGGCTACTTGACGCAGGCGTTAAAATTTACGAATATACACCGGGTTTTATACACCAAAAGGTATATTACGTGGATGGTAAATACGCTATGGTTGGAACGGTAAATTTAGATTATCGCTCGCTTGTTCATCATTTTGAAAACGGTGTTTTGCTATACAAAACTAAAAGCATAAACAAAATAAAAAACGATCTTTTATCCGTGTTTGAAAATTCTAATTTAGTAAAAAAAGAAGAACTAAAAAACTCGATTTTTCAAAGGTTTATACGCTCGCTTGTAAGTATATTTGCACCGCTAATGTAAAAAAACGAAGTCACTTGACTTCGTTTTTCTTCTTTGTAAATTTAATTTTAGGTAAACACAAATATCCGTAACTAAGCGTAAATGCAATTTGCAAAGGAATTCCTATAAAATAAAGGTAGTAGGAAATAGGCGTTACGTATACTAAAAACAGTTGTAGGGTAAGCAGTGTCGTCCAAATAATTCCCGATATACAAATATATTGATTAAGCGGATTTTTGTATACGCAAGCAAATACTAAAAAAAGTATAAACGAAACGGGAATTGCCGTTATAAACGAAAGCCAAAGCCTACCTGACGTTAAGTTAAACGCGCTAAGTAAAATAAATACAAGCAGTGATGCAAGCCAAACAACGCAGTCTGCAAGCAATGGAATTATTATTGATTTTAGTTTGTTTGCAGGCATTTTGGCGCGCTTTTTATCGGATAATAAATCGTTAAGTGTTATACCGAAAATTTGAGTAATTTGGTATAAAACGTAAGCGTCTGGCAAACTTTCGCCACTTTCCCATTTTGCAACTGCTTTGTCTGAATAATTAAGTTTTTCAGCAAGCGACGCTTGCGTAAGGTTGTGGTATTTTCTATACTTTACGATATTTTTAGCAACCACACCGTTGAACTGTTCTTTGCTTTTCATACTTAAATTATATCAATTTTTTTAAAAATTTCAAGTAAATTTAGGTGTAAAATAAATGAAAGTATAAATTGAGAAAAAGTTTTCGACAAATATTATTGAAATATTAAAAATTTAACGCTTAAAGTTGACTAATACTATTAAGTATGTTAATATATATACGGTCAATATGAAAAACACGGTTTGTAGCGCTCTTCTTATTGAAGACGGGGACTTAATTTTTAACTACGTTGATTTTTACGTTGACGATGGTTATTTAATAATTATAGGCGAAAACAAGTGGCTTTTAACTGACGGTAGGTATATTGAGCACGCTAAACTTAAAGCAAAGGCAAATTGCCTTCTTCAAAGTGAAGTTTCGGTTGAAGAAATTCTCAACGCAAATTTTGTTAAAAAAGTTGGCTTAGTGTATCCGTATACCAGCGCAACGCTACTTAGCCGTTTACAAAAGGGCGGTTATGAAGTTTTTGACGCCACTACTCAATATCAAAAGTTTTCGTCGGTAAAAAATCAAGCGCAACTATCTAAAATTAAAAAGGCTTGTAAAATTACCGAAACGGCTTTTCAAAAAACCTTGCCGTTTATAAAAGAAGGCGTAACCGAACTTGAAGTTTCGGCTGTGTTAGAGTATAATTTTAAGGCGCTTGGCGGTTTAGTTGGGTTTGAAACGATAGTTGCCTTTGGCGAAAACGGTTCCGTTCCCCACTATAAAACGGGCGATACAAAACTTAAAGCAAATACCCCGATACTGATGGACTTTGGCTGTTCATATCAAGGCTATTTATCGGATATGACTAGAACTTTCTATTTTGGAAAGCCAAGCGATAAGTTTTTAACGGTATACAGCGCAGTTAAAAACGCTTGGGAAAGTGCGTATAGTCAAATAAGGTCGGGTATGTCTTGCGTAGAGGCGGACAAGATTGCAAGAAGTTGTTTAGAAGATGCTCGCTTATCTAAATTTTTTACCCACTCGTTAGGGCACGGCGTAGGGGTTAAGATACACGAATTTCCAACCCTTAGCCCAAAATCTTCAACTATACTTGAAGACGGAATGGTTTTCTCAATAGAGCCGGGCGTGTATTTAGAAGGGGAATTCGGCGTTAGAATTGAAGATACGGTAGTTTTACAAAACGGCAAGTGCAAATCTTTAATGGTAAGTGATAAAACCCCGATAATTTTATCGGTAAAATAAAAATAATTTTTCAAGGAGAAAATTTTAATATGGTATTAGCAGGCGATTTAAGAAAGGGCGTAACCATCGAATATGATGGAAAAATCTTTACGGTAGTTGACTTTTTACACGTAAAACCGGGTAAAGGTGCTGCGTTCGTAAGAACTACGCTTAAAAACGTTGTTGACGGTAAAGTTTTACAAATTACCTTCAACCCAACCGAAAAGTTTGAAAACGCAATTATCGAAACTAAGAAAATGACTTATTCGTATAACGACGGCGAACTTTACTACTTTATGGACGAAGAGTACAACATGGAGCCACTTAACTACGACCAAGTTGAAGACGCGCTTAAATACGTTAAAGAAAACGATCCGGTAACCGTTAAGTTCTATAAAGGTAAGGCTTTCTCGGTAGAATGCGAAAACTTCGTTGAACTTGAAGTAATTGAAGCAGAACCCAGCGTTGCAGGTAATACGGCAACTAACGCTACCAAACAAGTTAAAATCGAAACAGGTCTTTATATCCAAGTTCCAATGTTCGTTAACGAAGGTGACGTTATTCGTATTGACACTCGTACGGGCGACTACATGGAAAGAGTTAAAAAATAATTTTACTTTACCTGACAGTAACTTTTGCTGTCAGGTATTTCAATTTTTATGAAAACTGTTATTATTACCGGTGCAAGTAGCGGAATAGGTCTTGCAACCGCCATAAAATTCAAAATCGAAGGGTATAACGTAGTAGGTAGTTATAACACTAACGAAAAATCTGCTTTGCAAACCGAAAAGCAATACGGCATACCTTTTATTAAGTGCGACGTTTCAAACGAGCAAGACGTTGACGCGCTTTTTCGTTTTACCATAAAGCGTTACGGCGGTGTTTCTTTGGTTATAGCAAACGCTGGAATATGCCTAAAACAAAAACCGCTTATCGACACTACGCAAGAAGAAATTGAAAGGGTAATTACAACCAACTTAAAAGGCGCAATATTAACAAATAAATGCGCGGTTTTATCAATGCTTGGTAGCGGTGGAAGAATAATAAATATTTCTTCAATATTCGGTCTTGGCGGTGGAAGTTGCGAAGTGGCTTATTCTTCTTCAAAAGCGGGAGTTATAGGTTTAACAAAATCTTTATCTCAGGAACTTTCGTCTTCAAACGTAGAAGTTTGCGCGGTGGCGTTTGGGCTTGTGGATACGCCTATGAATTCGCATTTATCAACGGAAGATAAATTAGAATTTATCAAAGATTGCAATTTAGAAAAAGTTCCAAGCGCGAGTGACGCGTCGCTTGAACTATATAAAATTGCAAAAAGCGATGAAAGTATTAACGGAAAGATATTTTCGGTATTTAACTAATAATAGTTTATTTTTATAAAAATAAAAGGACTTTATAAAAAATTTTTGTAT
>JAZLBK010000112.1:0-5505 GCA_045613665.1 Christensenellaceae bacterium
GCAGGGATTTTAGTAAGCGGTCTAAACGCGTTCATTGACGAAACGTTTATGATATTACCGCCCGTTCTAACCATATCTTTTGCAAATACCTGAGTTACCAGGAAAGCCGACGTAATATTAAGGTCGAATACGAATTTGAAACCTTGTTCGTCAATGTCGAAAAAGGTTTTTAAGTCGCCTTCTAAATCGGGCGTCATATTTTCTATATCAGTAGTTGCTTTGGGGTTGTTTCCACCAGCGCCGTTTATTAAAAAGTTAACTGCGCCAAAACTTTCGTTTACCGTGTTTTTTGCCTCTATAATACTTGCTTTATCAAGGCAGTTACACCTTACTGCAATTGCATTTTCGCCTATTTCGTCAGCAATTTTAGACGCAGCGTCATAATTTATATCTAAAAGCGCCACCTTTGCACCGCACTTTGAAAGAGCCTTTGCAAACTCACCGCAAATTATACCGCCAGCACCCGTTACTACTACCACTTTATCCGTCAAATCAATCTTAAAAGGTAATTTCATACTATATTACTCCTTTTTATTCTTTACTTTTTTTAACCGCTTCAAACAAACCGTAAAGATAAGTTGCACCCATAGCGCGGTCAAACAACCCGTAACCGGGCTTTGCGTTTTCACCCCAAACGTTTCTGCCGTGGTCGGGGCGAACGTAACCGTCAAACCCGTTGTCTTCAAGCGCCTTTACGATTTTGTATATATCAACGTTACCGCAATGCGTCATATGGCCGTTTTCATAAAAATCAACGTCGTCGGTATATTTAAGTTGGCGTAGATGTGCAAAATGGATGCGCTTAGCGTATTTCCCTGCCATTTTAGGTAGGTCGTTAAACCTGCCCGCACCAAGCGAACCGGTGCAGAAAGTAATACCGTTATGCATATTAGGAACTGCGCTAAAAAGCCTTTCGTAATCTTCTTCTTTGCAAATAATTCTTGGCAAATCGAAAATATCCCACGGTGGGTCGCCGGGGTGAACGGCAAGGTTTACACCGCTTTCATCACACGCAGGCATTACCGCCTTTAAGAAATAAACGAAGTTTTCAAAAAGTTTATCGTGGTCAACGCTTTCGTACTCTTTAAGCAAGCCGTTAAGTTGGTCAGCCGTATAACTTTCGTCCCACCCCGGAAGTCTAAGATTGCGTTTGTCAAGCCCTTCCATATCGGCAAGGTGGTAAGAAAGCGAAGTAGACCCGTCTTGATGCTTAAAATAAAGGTTGGTTCTAAACCAGTCGAAAACGGGCATAAAGTTATAGCAAATACACTTAACGCCAGCCTTACCGCAGTTAATTATGTTTTGCTTGTACGCCTCGATATACTTATCTCTCGTAGGCTTACCAAGTTTAATATCTTCGTGAACGGGAACGGACTCAATAACTTCCATTTCAAGCCCAGCGTCGTTAACGAGTTTTTTAAGTTTAAGAAGTTTTTCAAGTGGCCAAACGTTGCCAACGGGCTCGTCGTAAACCGCAGTTACAACACCCGTCATACCTTGAATTTGCTTTATATAATTAAGGGGGATACAGTCGTTTTCACCGTACCAGCGAAAAGTCATTTTCACGGCAATTTCTCCTTTTTTAAGCACATTTATAATTATTGTTGTAATTATAACATAGTTATACTTAGTTTGCAATACACAAATAAAGTTTTATATTAAAAAACCACTCTTTCGAGTGGTTTTTTGTTAGTTTTCAGTATTTTTAACGTGAAGCTCTTGAAGTTGCTTTTCGGTAACGTAGTCAGGCGCGCCAGACATTAAGCAAGATGCCGTTTGTACTTTCGGGAAAGCAATAACGTCTTTAATTGAATCGGTTTTAGTAAGTAACATAACAAGTCTATCAAGACCGAGTGCAAGACCGCCGTGCGGAGGAGCACCGTAACGGAAAGCGTCCACAAAGAAACCGAAACGCTCTTTGATATCTTCGGGGGTAAAGCCCAAAATTTCAAACATTTTTTCTTGAACTTCGCGCCTGTGAATTCTTATAGAACCACCGCCCGCCTCTTGACCGTTAATAACTATATCGTAGGCTTTTGCCCTTGCTTTCATAGGCTCTTTTTCGCAAAGTTCCAAATCTTCGTCCATCGGCGAAGTAAACGGATGGTGAACTGCTACGAAACGGTTTTCTTCCTCGCTGTAATCGAACATAGGAAATTCCGTAACCCAAAGGATATCGTAGGTGTTTTTATCTATAAGACCGTACTTGTCCGCAAGGTGAAGTCTAAGCCCACCAAGAGTGTTAAATACAACGCTGTCTTTATCCGCAGCAAAGAAAAGAACGTCCCCTTCTTCAAAGTTAAGCCTATTAGAAAACTCTTTAACGTTTTCTTCGGTTAAGAATTTAAGGAAAGAACCCTTAATTTCACCGCCTACGGGATACGAAAGCCAAGCAAGACCTTTCGCGCCTAAGGTTTTAACGTATTCTACGATACCGTCAATATCCTTTCTTGAAAGTTTTGACGCGAAACCCTTTGCGTTTATAGCCCTTACGCTACCTTTAATTACGCCGTCAATCGAAAGCGCGTCACTAAACACCTTAAAATCAGTCTTTTTAGCGATATCGGAAACGTCTTGAAGTTCTAAGCCGAAACGAGTGTCAGGCTTATCCGAGCCGTAGCGTTCCATAGCCTCTTTATAGGCGATTTGGCGGAAGTGTGCCTCGCCTAAATCAAGACCGATAGTTTGCTTAAATATAGCCTTTATAAGTCCTTCGATAGGATAGATAACGTCTTCAACCCTTTCAACGAAACTCATTTCAATATCGATTTGAGTAAATTCGGGTTGACGGTTTGCTCTTAAATCTTCGTCACGGAAACATTTGGTTATTTGGTAATAACGCTCAAAACCCGAAACCATTAAAAGTTGCTTATATAATTGTGGCGATTGCGGTAAAGCGTAGAAACAACCGGGGTGCACGCGTGAGGGAACCAAATAGTCCCTTGCGCCTTCCGGCGTAGACTTGCCGAGCATCGGCGTTTCAACTTCGCAAAAATCGAGATTATCAAGATAATCTCTCGTAGCCTTACACAACTTGTGGCGAAGGAATAATTTGTTTTGAAGAGAGGGTCTTCTAAGGTCTAAATACCTATATTTAAGCCTTAAATTCTCGTTTACGTCAGTATCGTCGATAATCTCGAAAGGCGTAGTGTCCGCCTCGGATAAAATTTTAACCTCAGATACGAGTATTTCAATAGCACCAGTCTTAATTTTATCGGTTTTATTTTCCCTTTCTCTAACCATACCCTTAACAATAACAACGAATTCCGAACGAATTGCGCTTGCCTTTTCAAAAAGGTCACTCGAAAAAGAACTATCGAACACTACTTGTACGATACCCGTTTTATCTCTTAAATCAACGAAAATTAAACTGCCGAGGTTTCTTCTTTTTTGAACCCACCCCGCAACTACTACTTCTTGATTAACGTTTTCAATACCAAGCGTTCCGCAGTAAGCGGTACGCCTTAAACTACCCATAAGTTCAGCCATAGCAAACTCCATTTAAGTTATATTAGATATATTTTAATATTACTAAAAGAAATTGTCAATCTTTTACCCTATTTTACCACTAAAAAAATTACCATTATTTTACTTGTTAAAAAACCGAACAAACGTTTGACTTTTGGTGGCGCACATTGTATAATATGAACAAATGTTCGCATTGTGAGGGTTTTTATGATTACGGCGGAAAAACTAAAAATTTTAGTTGATAGCGCTAAGTTTGACGTTTCGTGTTCTTCATCAGGAAGTTCAAGAAAAAATCAAGGCGGTATAGGAAACGCCTCTTTCGGTGGAATTTGCCACTCGTTTACGCAAGACGGTAGGTGCGTTTCACTACTAAAAATACTTATGACAAACAACTGCGTTTACGACTGCGCCTATTGTTCAAGTAGGCGTTCAAACGACGTTAAACGAGCAATAGCCACGCCCGACGAAATTTGCGAACTTACTATGGAATTTTATAGGCGAAACTATATTGAAGGCTTGTTTTTATCTTCCGCGGTGTATAAAAACCCAGACTACACTATGGAACTTTTGCTTGAAACGGTTGTAAAACTTAGAAAACTATACGGTTTTCACGGGTATATTCACTTAAAAGGTATTCCCGGCGCCGACCAAAAACTTATTATGCGGGCGTGCGAATTCGTTGACAGAATGAGTTTTAATTTAGAACTTCCAAGTGAAAAAAGCCTTAGGCTTTTAGCACCGCAAAAAACCAAAAAAAGCATACTTACACCCATTTCATTACTGCACGGCGAAAAGCAGGCAGACAAGTCTAAAAAAAGCAGGTTTTTACCGGCTGGGCAAACTACGCAAATGATTATAGGCGCAAGCCCTGAGTGTGACGGGCAAATACTTAACCTTACCCAAGCCATGTATAAAAAATACGGGCTAAAAAGGGTGTATTATTCTTCTTTCGTTCCAACAACCAACTCTTCGCTACTACCTACCGTGCCAACGGGGTTACTTCGCGAACATAGGCTATATCAAGCAGACTGGCTAATTAGGTTTTACGGCTTTTCGGTTGATGAACTTATAAGCGAAAAGGAGAATTTATCCAGCGATTACGACCCTAAATGCGCTTGGGCGCTTAAACACCCCGAATTTTTCCCCGTTGACGTTAATACCGCCCCTCTTGAAATGCTTATTAGAATACCCGGCATAGGTATAAAAAGCGCGTATAAAATAATATCGGCAAGGCGGTACGGCAGGCTTTCGATTACCGATTTTGAAAAGATGAAAATTGCACTTAAAAGGGCAATTCACTTTATAACGTTTAGCGGTAAATTTTTCGGTTTAATCAAAGAAAATATGGTTGAACGCGCGCTAAAATCATTAGAGCAAACTCAAAGCGCCGAGCAACTTTCAATGTTTTCAACGGCTCAAATACAAACGTCCGTTTTAACGGGGGAATTATGATATATTTAATAGACGGCACTTTTGAAGGTGTTTTAACCGCGTTATACAACGCATATTTAACTAAAACTTTTCCTTTAAGCGTAATTTGTGGTGACGTTCAGTTACAGTTTAATTTGCAAACGGTGGAAATTCAAACGGACAAATCTAAGGCGGACAAAGTTTTTAACAAAATAAAATTACTACTGCCCCACGCCGAACTTAATAAGGTTTATATTGCGCTTAAAAGTGACGATAGTTCAAAATTTACCGTTATTTTTAATTACCTAAAAAAGACGGTTGACGTGAAAAAATGTATTGCCGATAATTTTAGCGACTGCGACGTTTTTAATTTTGATAGAATTGTTTCAAAAGTTTTACTTGAAGCGCATAGGTTTAAGGGATTTATAAGGTTTTCAAAGACGGAAAGCGGAATTTACTACGCTAAATACTTTCCAGATAACGACGTAAATTCTTTGATTTTACCGCATTTTATATCAAGATATAAAAATATGCCCTTTATAATTCACGACCTTAATCACGACGTTGTTTCCGCCCACTTTAACGGAAAAACTAAAACGGTTAGAAAAAAGATAAATCCGTTAAATA
>JAZLBK010000113.1:0-24852 GCA_045613665.1 Christensenellaceae bacterium
CCTAAGCCCGCGCCGATAGACACGCCAGCCCCAGCCATAGCGTTACCTACGAATTTAGCCGCGCTTTTCATTGCTTCCGCTGCGGAAACTTTCATTAAAACGTCCGTCTTATCGCCAAGAATACCAAGTTTGGTTCTTTCATCAAGAGCCTTTTCTACTTCCGCCGGAACGGACATGTTTTCAATAAATAAATTCGTGAGTTTTAAGCCAATTTCATTAAACTTTTGCTGTATGCTTCTTTTAACGATTTCGTTAAACTCTAAGGTGTTACCCGCTAAATCCAACGCGGAAATTTTACTTTCCCCTAAAACGTCAGTCAACGCGGAAACAAGCATAGTTTTAAGATACGAAACGATATCTTGCGTTCTAAAAGTAGAATCCGTACCGAAAAGTTCTTTCAAAAATACGGTAGGGTCGTCAACCTTAAACGCGAACGAACCAAAACCGCGAACTCTTATAACGCCAAACTCTGGGTCACGCATCAAAATAGGGTTTTGAGTTCCCCACTTAACGTCGGTAAACTGCTTGGTGTTTATATAGTAAACGTCAAGCGTAATAGGCGTTTCAAAAGCGTATTTCCAAGACGCAAGTTTGGTAAGTATAGGAAATATGTCCGTTTTAAGGTCGTAAAGCCCTGGACCAAACACGTCGGCAATTTGACCTTTGTATACGAACACTACGCATTGAGATTCTCTAACCGTTAAGGTAGATTTATTATTAACTTCTTTGCCGGACTTTTTGAAAGGGTATTTATAAACTAAGGTGTTAGTGGAACTATCACTCCACTCAATATTTAACCTAAAAAGTGCCATATTCTCTCCTATTAAAGTCAATATAATATTATTAACTATATGTAATTATAACATACATTTTTACGCAAGACAACAACATTTTTGTATTTTTTCAATGCAAATCGAATAATAAAAAAAGAGATGGCGTTCACCATCTCTTTTTTATCGCGCTTAAAATTATTCAGCAACAGCAGTAGCGCCTGCTTCTTTAAGTTTAGCAACCATTTTTTCAGCTTCGTCTTTTGCAACTGCTTCTTTAACGGTGCCAAGTTTTTCAACCATGTTTTTAGCTTCAACAAGACCAAGACCGGTAATTTCACGAACTGCTTTAATAACAGCGATTTTGTTTGCGCCAACTTCTTTAAGAACAACGTTGAATTCAGTCTTTTCTTCAACTGCTTCTGCTGCGGGAGCCGCTGCGCCAACTACTGCAACGGGAGCCGCTGCGCTAACGCCGAATTCTTCTTCGATTGCTTTTACTAAACTGTTAAGTTCCATAACAGTCATACCTTTAATTTCTTCTATCATTTTTGCAATATCTGCCATTTTTAATTTCCTCTCTTTATAATTTTTATTTAATAGTAAGACGGTTTATTTAATTATTCGCCCATCTTCTCGGCAACTCTGTTAAGAGCAACTGCCAATCCACGAACAAAGTTCGAAAGCGTACCTGCAAGCATGCTGTAAAGAGCATCTTTTGAAGGAATTGACGCTAACGCTTCTACGCCCTTTTTGTCAACGTATTCACCGTTAACGTAAGCGCTTTTTGCAATGAGTTTATTTTCATACTTCTTAGCGTTATCACATACGATTTTAGATGCGCCAGTTTCATCACTACCGAAAGCAACTGCGGTAGTTCCGTTAAGGTCTGCATCAAAACTGTCAACGCCAAGTTCGTTAAACGCTCTTTTAATAAGAGTGTTTTTAAGCACTTTGTATTCAACGTTGGCTTTTCTAAACTCATTACGAAGTTCAGTAACTTCTGCAACCGTTAAGCCTTTGTAGTTTACTAATACTACCGACTTACTGTCCGAAATTTTAGCCTTAATGCTTTCAACAACTTGCTTTTTAGCCTCTAAATTTGCTGACAACTTCTTTACCTCCATATTTTTTTGCCTAAATATAAATCCGCTTTTTGCCGAGCATGGCAAAAAGCGGACGTAAAAAATATCTGCTTATTTATCCACAACCTCGGCAGGTGTAACGTAGTGTTACTTAAAAACCGGCTTTCTTCGGCTATTGATTGTACGGTAATTTTAACATACCGTAATTTTTTTGTCAAACGATTTTAACTAACCGTTTGAAATTTTATTATCCTTATATATAACGCGTACACGCGCATATACGTAAATTAAAGTTCAATTTTATTTTTATTAAAATTTACCACGAAAAGTAAATTTCAACTCATTTTAAGTGGTTAGTTACAAGCAAGACAAGGCTCGGCGTTGACGGGTGGTTGCAATAGACCTTGTTGGTCATTGCAGACGCACGGCAACGACAGTAACGCAGTATTGCGAAGTAAATAACAACTTAAAAAATTAGTTTTTAACTTGAACTTTAACGCCAGGACCCATAGTGCTTGCTAAGGAAATACCTTTGATGTATTGACCTTTTGCAGCAGCGGGTTTTGCTTTAACGATAGCATCTAAAAGAGCGTTGTAGTTTTCGATAAGTTTTTCTTTACCGAAACTCTTTTTGCCGATAGAACAGTGAATAACTGCCGTTTTATCAAGTCTATATTCTACTTTACCGGCTTTAACGTCTTTAATTGCTTTTTCAACGTCCATAGTAACGGTGCCTGACTTGGGGTTAGGCATTAAACCCTTAGGACCTAAGAGTTTACCGATTCTACCTACCATACCCATCATGTCAGGGGTGGTAATCATAACGTCGAAATCAAACCAGTTTTGTTGTTGAATTTTAGCAATCATATCTTCTGCGCCAACGAAGTCTGCGCCTGCTTTTTCAGCAATGTCAGCCTTGTCGCCTTTTGCGATAACTAAAACTCTTGCAGTTTTACCAGTTCCGTTAGGAAGAACGATAACGCCTCTAACTTGTTGGTCTGCTTGTTTCGGGTCAACGCCAAGTTTGGTGTGGAATTCGATAGTTTCGTCAAATTTTGCTTTTGCGGTGTTAAGTACGATATCCATAGCCTCTGCTACTTCGTACTGTTTAGTTTTGTCAAACGCCTTAATACTGTCAGCGTATTTCTTTCCAAATTTCATTATTAAAACCTCCTCGTGGTACGTGCGAGATTAAAAATCTCTCCCACTCTCCCTTTTTAGTCTTCGACGGTAACGCCCATACTTCTTGCGGTGCCTGCAATCATGCTCATGCACGCTTCAAGGGTGTTTGCGTTAGTATCTACCATCTTGATTTTTGCGATTTCCTCAACTTGAGCCTTAGTAAGTTTTGCAACTTTGTTCTTGTTGGGGGTTGCGCTCGCAGTTTCTATACCGCACGCTTTTTTAATAAGTTCGGGTGCGGGTGGGGTTTTAAGAATAAACGTAAACGAACGATCCTGATAAATGGTAATAACAACGGGGATAACGTAACCGAGTTTGTCTTGCGTTTTAGCGTTAAACTCTTTGGTAAATCCCGGAAGGTTAATACCGTAAGGTCCAAGCGTAGAACCAACCGGTGGGCCCGGAGTTGCCTTGCCTGCCTGTAACTGTAACTTAACTACAGCGGTAACTTTTTTAGCCATAATAAATTTCCTCCAATGGTGGTATTTGCGTGGCGCTATGAAAATTTAACGCCTCTCCCACATATTCTAAAAGGCGATTGCCTATTAGTTCACTTTTTTAAGTTGAACGTATTCAACCTCAACTTCCGTTTCAGTATCAAACATTGCAACTCTTACTTTTGCTTTTTGTGCAGTATCGTTCAAGTCAAGAACCTCGCCAACAAAACCGTCGAGCGGGCCTGCTACTATTTGAACGCTGTCACCCTTAACGAAATCAACCTCTTCAACCCAAGTGTCAAGGCGCATACGCTTAACTTCTTCCTCGGTAAGCGGAACTGCTTTACCTTGCGGACCTACGAACCCCGTTACGCCACGAGTGTTGGTAATTAAATACCAAAGTTCGTTAGAGTAAACGAGTTTAATAAACACGTAGCAAGGAAGTATTTTGCGAAGAACTACTTTCTTCTTGCCGTTTGCCTTTTCTTCAATGGTTTGCTCCATGGGTATTTTGATTTCAAGTATTTGCTCTTGAAGATTGCTGTTTTCAATCAATTTTTCAAGAGTGTTTTTAACCATTGCCTCATAACCCGTGTTGGTATGAATAACGTACCATTTTGCAACTTCTGCCATAATACGCTCCTTAACCGCCAAGGTTAGTTAACAACTGTAACAACGCGCCAAGACCTAAGTCCATAAGCGTAATTACAATCATAAACAATAAAACTACACCCAAAACCACAGCCGTCTGTTTAACTATTTTGTCAAAACTTGGCCAAGATACTTTTTTAAGTTCGGAAAAAAC
Organism: Christensenellaceae bacterium; assembly: GCA_045613665.1. Classification (GTDB taxonomy): domain Bacteria; phylum Bacillota; class Clostridia; order Christensenellales; family Borkfalkiaceae; genus HGM11412. The sequence continues at coordinate 4,280 of JAZLBK010000113.1, forward strand.
TTCTTTGAATTTTCTTCCCATACGCTTAAAAAAGTTGTCCTTTTTAGTTTTAGGTTGAACTTTTTTGTCTTCAACTTTTACTACTTTTTTTTCTTTCATTTTACACCTTTAAGCAATAACTCAAAAATTATTTAGTTTCCTTATGAGTAGTGTGCTTTTTGCAGAACGGGCAATATTTGCTAAGTTCAATTCTGTCGGGCGTGTTCTTTTTATTTTTATAAACGTCGTAGTTTCTTTGTTTGCACTCAGTACAAGCAAGAGTTATTCTAACTGCATTACCTTTTGCCATTTTATAAATCCTTCCTAAAAAATTAACACCCCAATTTCGGAGTGCTACATTATTTTACACTACCAAAATAATCTTGTCAACGAATTTTAGGCTATTTTATGATTTTTTTTATATATTTATATATAATAGCGTGATTTCAGCGCAGTTTTAACAATAAAAAGTAGAATTTATTGTAATTTCTCTTCAAAAGTGTTAAAATAAATCAAGAACTAAAATATTTTTTAGGGGGTTTCCATCTTAAAATATGAAAGTTATAGTATCGGGTTGCGGTAAAATAGGCACCGCAATAGTAGAAAGTTTACTTAAAGAAAAACACGATATTAAAGTTATTGACATCGATAGGTCGGTTATTGAAAAAATAACCAACCGTTACGACGTGCTTGGATTTTGCGGGAACGGCGCAAGTTACGACGTGTTAAGGGAGGCAGGCGCAGACAAGTGCGACCTTTTTATTTCGGTTACCGCGTCTGACGAATTTAATATGCTTTCTTGTTTCGTGGCCAAAAAAACGGGGGCTAAAAATACCGTTGCGCGCGTAAGAAATTCTGAATATAACAACAAGAGTTTTGAGTTTGTTAAAAACGAACTTGGGCTAAACGTTGCTATCAATCCCGAACTTTTAACCGCGCAAACTATTTTTAACATTTTAGAACTTCCGTCCGCCACCAGCATTGAAGTATTTTCGGCAAATGAAACGGAAATGATTGAACTTACGCTTAAAGAAAACTGCAAGGCGTTAGGCGTTCCGCTTTACGAACTTAGAAAAAAGCACTACTGCAATTTTCTTATTTGCTTAGTTAGTAGGCAAGACGAAGTGTATATCCCAAACGGCTCGTTCACTTTGCAGGCTGGGGACAAAATAGGCGTTTTCGCGTCTAAGGCGGATATAGGCAAACTTCTTAAAGTGTTCGGGCTTGAACACAAGCCTATAAAATCGGTAATGATAATAGGCGCAAGCAAGACGGCGCACTACCTATCCAAGTTGTTGACCGACGCTAAAACTTCGGTTAAACTCATTGAAATTAACAAAGAGAAATGCGAAAGTTTTTCAAAAGATAACGACAAGGTAAGCGTAATTAACGGTGACGGTATGAGCCAAGACCTACTTTTAGAAGAAGGGATTGCCGAGGCGGACGCTTTCGTTGCCCTTACGGGTAAAGACGAGCAGAACGTCTTAATGTCCGTTTACTCTCAAAGCAAAAACGTTCAAAAAACGCTTACTAAAATCAATCGTGACGAAATGCTTGCAACTTCTAAAAGTTTAGGCATTGAAACGGTTATTACTTCTAAAAATTTGGTTGCAAACGTATTAGTTAGATACGCCCGCGCGCTTGAAAATTCTAAGGAAAGCAAGATTGAAACGCTTTACAGTTTACTTTCAGGCAAAGCCGAGGCGACTGAATTTAAGGTTTTGTACGACTTTAAGTACACTAATATTCCGCTTAAAGAACTCAAAATTAAAAAGGACGTGTTAATTGCAGGTATTATCCGCAACAGAGAAACTATTATTCCTTGCGGTGAAGACGTTATCGTTGAAGGCGACAAAGTTATTGTTATAACGGCTGGGCTTTCACTCGTCGACCTTAGCGATATTATCGGTTAAAATTATGAATTACAAACTTATTTTTAGCACGGTATTAAAAGTTATAAAAGTAGAGGCGGTTTTAATGCTACTGCCGTTAATTACTTCGGCTATATACGGCGAACAAACGGCTTTTATTTCCTTTTTAATAACTTTGGTATCGGCGTACGCAATATCGTACGTTTTAGAAAAATTTATTAAACCGCGCTCGCAAGACTTTTATTCGAAAGACGGGTTTATTACGGTAGCGTTTACTTGGATATTCGTATCACTCGTTGGTTGTTTACCCTTTTATATAAGCGGTGAAATTTCTTCGTTTATAGACGCGTTTTTTGAAACGGTAAGCGGTTTTACAACCACGGGTGCATCAATACTTCAAGACGTCGAAGTTATGAGCAAAGGGCTTTTAATGTGGCGTAGTTTTACCCACTTTATAGGCGGTATGGGCGTTCTCGTTTTCATAATGGCAATAACTTCTAAAACCACTGATAGGCCTATCCACATTTTAAGGGCGGAAATGCCCGGCCCTATCGTTAGCAAACTCGTTCCGCGCTCCAAAGACACGGCTAAAATTCTATATCTACTTTATATAGTTTTAACTGCGGTTTTAGTTATATTTTTACTGTTTGGCGGTATGGATTTATTTGAAGCAATAGTTCACGCATTAGGTACGGCAGGTACGGGTGGATTTGGAATTTATAACGACAGTGTTGCAGGATATAACGGGTATATACAATGGGTTCTTGCAATATTTATGCTACTTTACGGTGTAAACTTTAACCTTTACTACCTTTTACTTATTAAAAAAATAGGCGTTGCACTTAAAAGCACCGAACTTAAAACTTATCTATTTATAGTTTTAACGGCTATTATAACGATAACCATTAACGTTTATAACCTTTACGGCAATTTTATGAACGCGCTAACCGCGTCGGTTTTCCAAACTTCTGCTATTATAACCACAACGGGCTACTCGACGGCAGACTTTAACAGTTGGCCAACACTTTCTAAAACGGTGTTGTTTATCTTAATGTTTGTAGGCGGTTGTTCGGGTTCTACTGCCGGCGGTATCAAAATTTCAAGAATAGTAATTTTGTTTAAGAAAATACGGTTTACCCTTAAAAAACTTATACACCCTAACGCCGTTTCGGTAGTTAAGTTTGAAGGGGAAAAAATAGAAGACGGCGTTTCTCTCGAAATAGGAAATTATATAGCCCTTTACTTTATTTGCTTTGCCATAATTACAATTTTAATTTCCTTTAACAATTTTGATTTTGAAACGACCATAAGTTCGGTTACCGCTTGCTTTAACAACGTAGGTCCTGCGTTTGGAATTGCAGGCCCAGCGTCAAACTACTCACAGTTTAGCGATTTTTCAAAACTCGTTTTATCCTTTGCAATGCTAATGGGCAGACTTGAAATTTACCCCTTATTACTCGCTATTGCCCCGTCTACTTGGATTAAAAAATAATTAAAATTGAGCGACAAATTTGGTTTGTCGCTCGTTTTTTCGCTAATTTTTCTTTATTCGACTTATTTTTTCAAAATCTTTTAGGTAAAAGTAACTTAATATTAACTTTTAGAAAATACAATTTTTTTAAGAGTATGAAAGGCGCTTTTCGTGGTGCGATAAAAAAGTCGGCACTAAACGTTTCAGGTACACAAGATAACGCGTTGCGCTTTTTTGGAAAATACTACCTTTTTTTCAAAGCGCTTATAAATTTATTTACCAAAAAGTATAAGTTTTTAGTTAACATACCTAAAACCCCAACCGTTTACGTTTGTAGGCATAAAAACCTTAAAGGCGTTGTTAAGGTAATGAAGTCCGCCACCTTTGACCTACACCCCTTTATGCTACACGTATTTAAGGACTTTAAGTCCGCATTTAATCAATTTTACGGCTACACCTACACTAAACGGTTCAAAATCCCCAAAATTTTAGCCCTTTTGCCCGCTTTTATTTCGGCGATTTTTACGTCTGCGCTATTCCGTTCGGCAAAGGCAATCCCCACTTATAGAAACAACGTAAAAGCGTTCACTACCCTTAAAAGCGCGTGTGAATATTTACTAAAAGGCGAAAGCGTAATAGTGTTTCCAGACGTCGACTACACAAACGAAAACGACGGCGTTATAGATATATACAGCGGATTTTTAACGGTAGAAAAAATTTACTATAAAAAATGCGGTGAGCATTTACCTTTCGTTCCACTTACCGTTGACGAAAAAAATTTAGAAATAACGGAATTTTCACCCCTTTATTTTAACCACGGCAAGCCGTTTGAAGAAGAAAGGCAAAGAATTACTAAAACTATTATATCAAATATAAATTAAAGACCGACGGGAATTCGGTCTTTTAGTTTACATATAAGAAAAACTGTGATAAAATATAATAACTTAGGAGGTATTTATGTACCCAGACGAATTGTTTTTAGGTATACACTTGTACGGAGTTATGATTGCCGTTGGAATTCTCGCTTGCTTTCTTACCCTTTTTTATATGGGAAAGAAAAAGGGCGTAAACCCCAACTTTTTAGATTTCGTATTTTACAACGCAATTATTGCTATTGCACTCGGCTTTTTTACCGCGGGGCTTTTTCAAGCAACGTATAACTATATTCAAAACCCCGAAAAGGGTTTTCAGTTTGGTAGCGGTATAACCTTTATAGGCGGTCTTATAGGTGGTGTTGCAAGTTTTTTAATAATATATTTTATCTTCCGCAAAAAACTTTCGGGTAAACTTTTAGATATTATCGCTATCGCGCCTTGCTGTATCACTATCGCGCACGCGTTCGGCCGTATCGGTTGCGCTTTCGCAGGCTGTTGCTACGGTATGGAAACGGAAAGCGGTATCGCCATGTTTAACCACGGCGCTTGGCGTGTTCCCACCCAACTTTACGAGGCTACCTTCTTGTTTGTTTTATTTATAGTGTTTATGCATCTCGTTTTGAGAAAGGACTTTAAGTATACGCTTCCTTTATATCTATTTTTCTACGGTGTATTTAGGTTCATTATAGAATATTTTAGGGCGGACAATAGGGGTTCGGTAGGAACTTCAATAATATCCCCATCACAATTTTGGTCAATAATAATGGTGGTTGCAAGCGTACTTGTCGCGTTTATTCTTAAATACGCATTTTTAAGTAAAAAAGCAACCGATAAGGCGGATAATGAGTAAATTTAAGACTATACTTAAACTGTTTTTTACAATGTTTAAGGTGGGGCTTTTCACCTTTGGCGGTGGGTATGCTATGATAGCCGTTTTAGAACACGAGTTCGTTGAAAAAAACGGCTGGATTGATAAAGACGAGTTTTATAATATGCTTGCCGTTGCCGAATCCACCCCCGGCCCTATCGCAATAAATTCATCAACTTTTATAGGCTATCGTTTGGCTGGCGTAATGGGTTCTGTTTTTGCAACGATAGCAATGTGCTTGCCGTCGCTTATAATCATTTATTTAATTTCTTTATTTTTTGACGCGTTTTTATCAATTACCATTGTTTCTTACGCGTTTAAGGGCATACAAGCATGCGTATGCTATCTTATACTTTCCGCTGGAATTAAAATGATTAAAAAACTTAAAAAGACAGCGCTTGGCGTAACTCTTACCGCCCTTACTTTTATAGCGTACGTAGTTCTTACGCTGTTTGCGGTAAAATTTTCGTCTATCTTTTATATCTTGATAGGCGCTGGCGTTACAATTACTGCTTATCTTATTACCGTTATAAGTAAAAAGAAAGGAGGTAAGTCTTAATGAGTATTTACCTTTCGCTCTTTTTAACTTTTTTGAAAATCGGCGCGGTGTCTTTCGGCGGTGGCTACGGTATGATTTCGTTAATTAGCGAAGAAGTGATTAACCACGGCTGGCTTACCGAAGGCGAATTTATCAACTTTATTGCGGTTGCCGAGTCCACGCCCGGTCCTATCGCTGTTAATATGGCTACCTTTATAGGCAGTTCGCAAGCGGGATTATTTGGAAGTATTCTTGCAACGCTTGGCGTGGTGTTGCCGTCGTTTATAATAATACTTTTAATTTCGGCGGTGTTTGCAAATTTATTAAAAGTTGCAGGCGTAAAGTGTGCGCTTAACGGCGTAAAGTCGGTGGTTGCAGGGCTTATAACTGCAACCGGCTTAACTATGCTACTTTCTTGCGTTTTGGGAACTAAAACCGTTTATAATAAAATAAATTTTGACTATAAAGCGCTTATTATATTTACCTTAATAACATTTACCGCGTTTTCATATAACAAACTTACTAAAAAGAAAATTTCGCCCATACTCTTAATAGTAATTTCGGCGTTACTTGGAATACTTCTTTATGCTATCTAATTATCATACTCACACTAAGCGTTGTTTTCACGCTACGGGCGAAGATAGAGAGTACGTTGAAAAAGCCATAGAAAGCGGACTTAAAATTCTTGGCTTTTCAGACCACGCGCCCTATCTTTTTGATAAAAATTATTATTCTGACTATCGTATGTATCCAAGTGATATCGACGATTATTGTAGTTCCGTATTAAAACTTAAAAAAGAATACGCGCGTGATATTGAAATAAGGCTGGGTTTTGAACTTGAATATTATGAAAATACCCACCAAAAAACTATGGAATTTTTGCGTGCGTACAGCCCAGAATATATAATTTTAGGTCAGCATTATATTATCGACGAGCGCGACGGTTACTACGCGTATAGGCTAAGCCGTGAAGAATTGCTAATTCGCTACGTCAACGAGTGTATTGACGGGCTTAAAACGGGTGACTTTGTCTACCTTGCCCACCCCGAACTTGCCGGTTTTTGTTGTTCAACCGAAGTGTGCAACAGAGAATATTCAAGGCTACTTCAATTTGCAAAAGATAATAACTTTCCCATAGAACTTAACGGCTACGGCTTTATAAGGCATAGGCACTACCCCGACAAAAGACTATTTGAACTTGCCGAAAAAATAGGTAATAAGGTAATTATCGGGATTGACGCGCATAATCCGTCAAATATCTCCCCCACAGTTTACAACGGCTTAAACAACTTAGTTAAAGACCTAAACCTTAATATGATAGATAAACTTGATATATAAAAAAGGCTTGCGAAATTAAATTCGCAAGCCTTTTTTAATCTTCAATTCCAAGTAAATAATCAGCCGAAACATTAAAATATTCAGCCAAAATTACAACGGCGTTAGCGTTTGGAGTGCGTTGCTCGTTTTCCCATTGAGCAATGGCATTTTGACTTAAACCCGTAGCCTTTGAAAGTTCAACCTGAGTAAGATTATTCTCTACTCTTAATTCTTTTAATCTCTCGTGAAATTTTAACATATTTTTATTTTATCACATTTGAGATAAAATTACTTGACTTATCTCATTTGAGATATTATAATATAGTTATAAATAAGATGTGGAGAAATTTATGAAAAATTATTCAGCAATTTTAGAAATGTATTACGGCAATAGGGGTTCGTACGACACGTTAAAACCCACCAAAGAAGAAAAGATAAAATTAAATAAAATATGTAGTATAGAAAAAGAATTTTTAACTACTTTAACTTCAAATAAAAACGCAATAAACTTATATAAAAAATTAGACGATGCCGTTACTGAACTAAACGCATTAAATATTGAAAACTCATACGTTGAAGGTTTTAGGTTTGGGGTTTTAATGGCTATTGACGTTTTAATCGGTAAAAAAGATTTTTAATGTAAAAAGAGAGTTCAGTTTTGAACTCCCTTTTTTAATTTTTATAACAGGAAGTTGCCGAAACCCTTAAAAGGGAAACCCCTCGGCAAGATTCCTTTCCCACACCAAAAAACACACCCTCAAAGGTGTGTTTTCTGGTGCGGATAACAGGAGTCGAACCTGCACGGTCTCCCACAGGATTCTAAGTCCTGCGCGTCTGCCAGTTCCGCCATATCCGCGTATATAAAGGCTTTCGCCTTATATTATTTATTCATAATTTCAACGCCCGAAGAAGTGCCTATTCTTGATGCGCCAAGGCTTATAAACTTAACCGCGTCGTCATACGTTTTTATTCCGCCCGACGCTTTTATTTGGGTCTTACCGCTTAAATTTTCTTTCATGATTTTAACGGCGTTTTCGGTTGCAACACCACCCGTAAAGCCGGTGCAAGTTTTAACAAAGTCCGCCCCAGCACTACAAACTATTTTAGTTGCCAAAGCAATTTCTTCGTCAGTTAAAAGCCCGCTTTCAATTATAACTTTAACAACGTTGCCGTTTGCTACTTTTATAATCTTTTCAATTTCGCTTTTAACAAAATCTAAATCCCTCTCTTTGAGTTTAGCAACGTTAATTACCATATCGAGTTCGGTTGCCCCGTCCTCAACGGCAAGCCTTGCCTCTTCCACTTTAATTTCAGTTTTGTTTTTGCCAAGTGGAAACCCTATTACCGTGCATACCTTAACGCCTTTATCTTTCAAAATTTCATAGCAAAGCGCAACGTCGTAAGGATTGACGCAAACGGATTTGAAATTGTATTTAACCGCCTCATAGCACAGTTTTTCAATCTCTTTATTAGTAGTGAAAGACTTTAACGCCGTATGGTCTATATACCTATTTATATTCATAATTTACCTATGCTAATACTACTTTCCAACACAGAATTTACTAAATATTTCGTCGATAATTTCTTCGGTTGCCGTTTTGCCGGTGATTTCGCCAAGCGCGTCCCACACGGCTTTAACGTCTTCCGCAACTATATCCAGCGGAACACCGTCTTCAATACCTATAATGGACGCGTCAACGTATTCAACCGCTTTTTCAAGCGCTTTTAAGTGCCTTTCTTCCGTGATTAACTGGGCGTTGCTATCAATACCGCCCGAAAATGCTTTATTAAACAATTCGCTTTTAAGCGCATCAACCCCGTTGCCCGTTTTGGCTGAAATTGAAATTCCACCGCTACTATAAACGCCAAGGTCGTTTTTATTATAAACTTTTATATGGTTAAGGTTTTCAACCTTGCTATAAATTTCTTTATCCTCTTGGGTTAAGCCGTTAGCCCCGTCAAAAACCACAACGCACACGTCAGCGCTCTTAATTATTTTTTTAGAACGCTCTATACCCATTTTTTCAATCTCGTCACTCGAAGTGCGGATACCTGCCGTATCGTAAAAATCAAAGGTAACGCCGTTTATTTCTATCGAGCCTTCAACGACGTCACGCGTCGTTCCCTCAATAGAAGAAACGATTGCCTTATCGTAATTAAGTAAAGCGTTAAGTAGTGACGATTTGCCCGTATTAGGCTTGCCCACGATAGCAACTTTAACGCCGTTTTTAATTTTACTGCCTTTATCGTAACCGCTTATTAAACCGCTAAGCGTTTGGCGTGTTTTTGAAAGAGTATCTTTAAGCGTATCAAGTGCTAAATCTTCTAAGTCTTCTTCCGGATAATCAATGTCCGCACCTATTTCAGCAAGCGCGTAGGTTATTTGGCTTTGAATTTCCTCTATCGTGTTAAAAAGTTTTTCACGGTATAGCCCGTAACCCGCTTTAACCGACGCAACGCTCTCACCGTTAATCATATCGATTAAACCTTCCGCCGAAGAGAGCGACAACTTGCCGTTAAGAAAAGCCCTTTTGGTAAATTCGCCCTTTGTTGCGGGGACTGCGCCGTGCTTAAAAGTGGTTTTAAGTACGCCACGCTGAATTTGAATACCACCGTGCGAGTGAATTTCAACCATATCTTCGCCCGTGTAACTATGAGGGGCTTTGAAGTAAACCGCCATACCAAAATCAACGAAATCACCACAGTCAATCTCACCAACGTACAGTTTATACGGCTCAAAATTCTCTACTTTAACCGATTTTTTTATAGGGCGGAACATTTTAGATAAAAGTTCAAGCGAACCTTTACCGCTAATTCTTATAATGGCAACACCGCCAACGCCGTTTGCCGTTCCTATTGCCGAAATAATTTCACTCATACTTAGTTAAAAAAATCGTCACCCGTGTCGGTAGGCTTTTGGTCTTCACCGAATTCGGGGAAAGGATTTTCAGGTTTTTTATTTGCGTTTTGGCTGTTTTGGTTAAAGTTTTGTGGCGTTCCATAAAAACCGCCACCGTAATAACCGCCTTGCGGTGGTTGAACACGAACTATAACGTGTTTAGGGTTTTTTCTTGAAACAAATAAGAAAATACCAAATAAAGGCTCTACAAATACCGAAAGTATTGCGTATAAGAACGAGCGTTGCGGATTATAAAGCCTAAACGTAAGAAATACTAAACTTACGAAGAAGAAAATTTGCGCAATGTCAACTATTCCGCTTGCGTAGAATAAAATTAACCACACTGCGTTTTCATGCGATAACCAAGTATATAAAAACTCGCTACTAACTTCTACCGTAACGTTAAAAAGGTATTCAAATAGATACACGTAATATGCTAAATCAATTAAAATAGTGAAAAGCACGGAAACGGCGCTCGTTATACATACCCAAAACCCCACGTTTGAAATTTTAACTCCCCAAACGGTGGTTTTGCCTACGATTTTTCCAAGCAATATAAAATTTATAAAAGGAATAAAGGAAAGCCATAAATTTTTATAGCCTTGCTTTTTAGACATATAATAAATTGATAACGATAAAAATATATGACCTATAAGCCAAAATATTACGTCAGTTACGAACGAATAAAAGACAACCGCTGGACTATTAGATAGTTCCTCCATTTGATTTATTATATCGCTACTCGACGTAATAGCCATTAAGTTAAAGTTCATATTAAACTCCTAAAATCAATAAGCCCTTGCGTAGTAAACGATTTTTTCAGCCTTTTTACCACAAACGGCGCAAGTTTTACCTTCGGCGCTATCTTCTGCAATAACTCTTGACGTTGCCTGAGTTTCGGCTTTAATTTTTTCTTCACACTCACGGCAACCGCACCAAGGCGCTTTAACGAAATTTTTGCCCTCAACCGCTGAAAGTATACCCTTTAAGTCCTCAGCATATACGATTTTACTATCACGGCGAGCGCGAGATTTTTCAAGCATTTCTTTTTGAACGATATCGAGTAATGAAGATACGGCTTGCACGTCGAAAAGCGCAAGTTCTTGTTTTTCAAGCGTATCGCGACGCATAGTCATCATCTTGCCGTTTTCAATATCTCTTGGACCAACTTCAATTCTAACGGGAACACCTTTCATCTCCCACTCGTTGAACTTCCAGCCGGGCGTAGCGTCACGCTTGTCAACTTCCGCTCTTATGCCTGCTTGTTCTAATAAGTCACAAAGTTTTTGTGCGTTTTCAAGAACGCCGTCTTTATGCATACATACGGGGATAATTATAACCTGAATAGGTGCAACAACGGGCGGCATTACTAAGCCCCTTTGGTCGCCGTGCGCCATAATGAGCGCGCCTATTAAACGGGTGGATACACCCCAAGACGTTGAGTAACCGTATTTAAGTTCCCCGTCTTTATCTAAAAATTTCATATTGAAGGCTTTTGCAAAGTTTTGACCTAAGTAGTGCGAAGTGCCTGCTTGTAAACTCTTACCGTCAAGCATCATAGCCTCCATACCGTAGGTTGCAACTGCGCCTGCAAACTTTTCTTTATCCGTTTTTCTACCCGTGATTACAGGAATTGCCAAACAGTTTTCAGCAAATTCTTTGTAAACGTTAAGCATAGTTTGGGTTTCAATTTCCGCCTCTTCTTCGGTAGCGTGAACGGTATGACCTTCTTGCCATAAAAATTCGCTCGTTCTTAAAAATGGGCGAGTAGTCTTTTCCCATCTTAAAACGTTACACCATTGATTTATAAGGATAGGCAAATCGCGGTAACTTTCCATCCACTTAGCGTACATATCGCAAATTATCGTTTCACTCGTAGGTCTAATTACAAGCGGTTCTTGAAGTTGCCCACCGCCAGCGTGCGTTACTACTGCAACTTCGGGTGCAAAACCCTCAACGTGTTCCGCCTCTTTTTTAAGGTAACTTTCGGGAATTAAAAGTGGAAAGTAAGCGTTTTTAACGCCCGTTTTCTTAAAGCGCTTGTCAAGTTCTTTTTGAATATTTTCCCAAATTGCGTAGCCGTAAGGTCTTATTACCATAGTGCCTTTAACGGGGCCGTAGTCAACAAGTTGGGTTTTCAAAACCACGTCGGTATACCATCTTGGAAAATCTTCGTTTATGTCTGCTATTTCTTTTACGAATTTTTTGTCGTTAGCCATAAAGTCTCCTAAAAAACTATAATTACATTATATTATACTTATAATTACCCAAAAAGTAAAGCGTTTTCAAAAAAACCGCGCGCTAAGATATCGCTTTTTGTTAAATTGTAATTTTATTTTAACAAAATTATGAGTATTTTAGCGTTTATGCTTTATTTTACGAAAAAAGTGTGCTAAAATATAAAAGAAATACGTTCTACAATACTGAACGAAATTAAATAAGGAGAATCTTATGGAAAACAGCAATTTAACCGTCAATACCATACGCCTTTTATCGGCAGACGCGATTGAAAAATCAAACTCCGGCCACCCAGGCATTTGCTTAGGCGCGGCTCCTATCGCCTACTCGTTATGGCAAAACTTTTTACCCTTTAACCCATCAAGCAGTAAAAAGTTCTATAATCGTGACAGATTTATTTTATCAGCAGGTCACGGTTCTATGCTTAACTACTCTTTACTTCACTTATACGGCTACAAACTCACGATTGAAGATATTAAAAACTTCCGTCAATTCGAGTCTAAAACCCCAGGTCACCCCGAATATAATTTTACCGACGGGGTTGAAGTTTCTACCGGCCCGTTAGGTCAAGGTATTGCAAACGCAGTTGGTATGGCTATTGCCGAAACTCACCTTGCTGCCGTTTACAACAAAGAAGGTTTCCCGATAGTTGACCATTACACCTACGCCCTTTGTGGTGACGGTTGCTTAATGGAAGGTATCGAATATGAAGCAGCGTCTCTTGCAGGTTCGCTCAAACTTGGCAAACTTATCGTTTTATACGACTGCAACGGAATTACTATTGAAGGCGACACTTCTCTTACGTTCAGTGAAGACGTTAAAAAGCGTCACCAAGCACAAGGCTGGCAAATCATTGAAGTTAAAGACGGTAACGACCTTAAAGCACTTAACAAAGCAATTAAGAAAGCTAAAGCAGAAACCGAAAAGCCTTCACTTATCGTATGCTACACTAAAATCGGTTACGGTTCTTCAAAAGAAGGTTCAGCCGCATCTCACGGCGCTCCTCTCGGCGCAGAATCAATTGAAGGTCTTAGAAAGAACCTTAACTATCCTTACGCTCCGTTTGAAGTTGCAAGCGAAGTTTACGCTCACACCAAAAAGGCAATTAACCGCGGTAAAAAGGCTGAACGCAACTGGAAAAAGATGTTTAAGGAATACGCTGAAAAATATCCTGAACTTGCAAAAGAATTTACAAACCGTATGAACGGCGTTCTTCCTCAAATTGACTGGGAAGAAGTTTACAAGTTCGATAAAGACGACGCTACTCGTGGCACGAGCGGTACGGTTATTAACAAACTTGCTCCGCAAGTTCCTACTCTTTTCGGTGGCTCGGCTGACCTTAATCCGTCAACCAAATCAAATATGAAAACCGCTGGCGATTATTCACCTGAAAACCGCGCTGGCAGAAACGTTCACTTCGGTATTAGAGAACACGCAATGAGCGCTATTTGTAACGGTCTTGCTTGTCACGGTGGTTTCTTACCTTACTGTTCAACTTTCTTCGTATTTAGCGATTATATGAAAAACGCGATGCGTTTATCTGCGCTTATGAACCTTAACGTAACTTACGTTTTAACTCACGACTCTATCGGCGTTGGTGAAGACGGTCCTACTCACCAACCTATCGAACACTTAACCGCACTTCGTTCAATGCCTAATATGAAAGTATTTAGACCTTGTGACGGTAGAGAAACTGCCGCTGGTTACGAAGTTGCACTTACCGGCGAAGGCCCTGTAAGTTTAGTTCTTTCTCGCCAAACCTTAAAAGGTTACGAAGGTACGGGTAAATCTGCACTTAAAGGCGGTTATATCCTTGCTGATAGCGACAAGAAAGTTCCAGACGTTATTCTTATCGCGTCGGGTTCGGAAGTTGAGTGCTGTATGAACGCAAAAGAAGTTCTTAAACAAGAAGGAATTGATGCAAGAGTAGTATCAATGCCTTGTATGGAACTTTTTGAAGCACAATCTCAAAAATATAAAGAAAGCGTTATCCCATCAAGCGTTCGCGCAAGAGTGTGCGTTGAAGCAGGCGCATCAATGCCTTGGTACAAATACGCTGGTCTTGACGGAAAGATTATCGGCGTTGACCAGTACGGTATCTCCGGCCCTGCTAAACAACTTTTCAACCACTACGGTTTCACTACTGAAAACGTTGTAAACACGGCTAAATCACTCGTTAAATAATCTATATATAAAACCCCTTTGCCGTTTGGCAAAGGGGTTATTTTTTATTGCATATTTACAAGTTGCTTTTCGGGGCTTGGCATAGGCAGTTCTCTACTTTTTAAGTATTCTAAAATTAAACGCCTTTCGCCGTTAAAATCTAAATAGTGAATTTTAGCGGTTAAAAGTATCCAACTTTCCGGTTTTATTTTATCCCCGTCTTGATAAGAACACAAATGCCCTATCGTTTGAATATCGTCCATACAACAAGTTAAAGCACCGCGCCCGGCAACAAAAGTTTTGGGTGGAAGTTCGTTTGAAAAAAGCGCCATACACTCAAACTCTATCGTCTTGCCGTCGTATCTTTCAACGCTTTCAAAACTATCCACGTAAAAATCGCCAAAGTCGGCAAGTTTAAGCCTTATTACGTCACGGCTAACGTCGTACGGTAGGTCGCTTGCAAGCCTAATTTGATTTCCAAGTTTATCAAGCGCAATAACTTCTATACCACTACTTATAACCTTTATGGATTTTTTAATTTTTGACGTTTCGGGCGAGGGTTCAGCGCGGTTAATTATAACGAGTTCACTTTCTTTTATCATATCGTAAAAAAGTTGACGCATTGATTGAAAATAGGAAGTGAAAGAAGAACCGTCAATTATGGTTATTACTTGCTGAACGTCAAAGTAAGATGGGTAATAAACGTCGTTTCCCCACATTTGATTGCACTCTAAAAATATTACTTGGGGCTTGTGCTTTCTTATAACGTCGTTTATGGCTTTTGATTGCCACTCGTCTTTGTCAAGATAATCGAAAGTGGCGTTGTGTTTTGTTAAAAACTCGTCGTCAAACTCTTCAATACCTTCTTCTTGCGAAAGTATTAAAACTTTTCCTAAGTCGCCAAAATCTCCGCGAATTAACGAGTCTTTAATAAAATAACTTTTTCCGCTTTCAAAAATACCTTTTATTATAATTACGGGAATTCCCATTTTAGTTACCGAATAATTCCTTTAATTTGTCTTTATTAAGGTTTACGCCTATAACGCAAATTTTACCGTTTACGTCGGGCAAACCGTCGCGCACGTCACTCATACTTGGAACGTAATCAAAATGAAGCCAACCACTCTCGCCGTTAACAACCCCTTTTGCCCTTAAAATTTCGCCGTATTTGTCCTTGTCAAACTCGGCTAAAATATTTTCAAGTTGAGATTTACTAAATTTTATAGGCGTGGTTATATAAAAACTATCGAAAATCTCGTCGGCATCATGCCCATGGTGGTGGCAACAACATCCGTCGTGGTCGTGGTGATGTTCGTGCCCACAGTCGCAGTCGTGGTCGTGGTGATGTTCGTGCCCACAGTCGCAGTCGTGGTCGTGGTGATGGTGGTGATTTAACGGGTTTTGTTTAAGCGCGTTTATAACAAATTCCATTAGAGCCTCGCCGTCTTCTAAATTTTCAAGCAAGGTTTTACCGTCAATTTCCTTAACGGGCGTAGTTATAATGGTAGCCGTTGGGTTGTATTTTTTTATATATTCGCAAACTTCAACTAATTTTTCCTGCGTAAACCCCTCCGTTTTAGATAAAACGATAGAGTTGGCGTTTATAATTTGGTCAATATAAAACTCACCGAAGTTTTTGTGATAAAGTTTAATTTTATTACCGTCAACAACCGTGCAAAGAACGTTTACTTTTACGCCTTCCACGTCTTTTACCGCCGAAATTACTTCCGAAAGTTTACCAACGCCTGACGGTTCAATTATAATTCTATCAAGCGAATAAGAAGAAATAAGTTCTAAAAGAGCCTCCTTAAAATTACCTGATAGCGAACAACAAATACAGCCGGAATTTATCTCTTTAATATTGACGCCCGTGTCTTTCAAAAAAGCACCGTCAATACCTATTTCGCCAAACTCGTTTTCAATAAGCGCAACCTTTTGATTTTTGAAGTTAGCAGAAAAAAGTTTTTTAATAAGCGTGGTTTTTCCAGCACCTAAAAAGCCTGAAATAATATCAACTTTTACCATAAAAAATCTCCTTTACCATTACATTTTATATCTTTTTTGAAAAAAACACAATATAAAAAGCGTCGTATTTTGTAAAATAAGACGCTTTATTTTTTTGAAACGTTCGGCGACCAGTCCCCCGAGTCGTCTTCATACTGAGCGACTAAACGCGAACCGTCGTAATCGGTTACGTCCCAAACGTCTTGAAGAGCATAAAACTTGCCTTTATAGGTAAAGCCCGTAAGTTTATAGCCGTTCTGCGCTATCGGTTTTGGAGAAATAGTAGCAAGTTTTTCGCCCACGCGTATTTGCGCTTTAATAGAGCCCGTTCCACCGTTTAAGTCAATATTAACGGTAACGGTTTTAGGAAGTTCGCTATACTCGGCTACAAGAACTTCTCCTCCATAGTCAATTACGTCCCAAATATCTTCTAATAGATACGTTTTATCGCGGAACTTATACCCAACAAGTTTATATCCGCTTGGCGGAGTTGGATGAACGCTAAGTTCGCTTAAAGGCTTGCCTAAAATTACCGTGGCGTAGGAATTACCCGTTCCGCCGTTTATATCAAGGTTAACGCCTATACTTACGTTTTTATAAGATATTATTTTAGCAACCAAAGTAACGTCACTCGCAATTTTCCAAGCACCGCTGTTATTTATAAGTTCGCCGTTATACGTCCAGCCCACCGTTACGATATCGTCGTTTACTTTTAACGTGTAAAGCAAGTATTCGCTACCATACTCTACCGTTTGAATTGACGAAACTGCGGTTTCGCCGTTATAAAGTTGCCCTTCAATTTTTATATTGCTATAATCGTAACTAATTTTATACACGTTTGGTTTATATACCGCGTAAAACGTAACCGACTTTGTAAATTCCCAACTCATTTCGCCGTTAAAATAATTAGTAACGTCGGTTGAAGAATACGACCACCCTAAGAAAGTATATCCGTTTTTAGAAACACCGTCATGCTCGGCGGTAGGTAGAGTTAATAACTCGCCGTAGTTGTATATTTTATAAAAATCTTTATTTGCCGTTTTATAAGTGGCAACGTAGGTGTACGCCCTATCAATTACAGCCTTTATTTCAGTAGTTTCGGTAAGTTCTAATATTTCGCTATAAGATAATTCCCAACTAACTTTCTTTCCCGTTAACTGCTTGGGCTCTGGAATATCTTCACTATTGAGTTCGTCTTCTTCTTTTATCTCAACCCTTTCGATAGTTCCGTCAATATGAATAAATATTAAATACTTAACGTCAGTATAAACTGCTATAAACTCGGTAGAATAATCAAAATTATAAACTACGTATCCGCTCGGCGTAGTAACCATTTCGCCACTTTGTAATTTATAACCTAAAAACTCTTTACCTTCGGGCGCGGTAGGAACTGGGCAGTAACACTCGGCGTTATAAGTTAAAGTAATTTGATTTTCGCCTACTAAACTACCTTCTTCGGCGTTAAGGGTAACGGTGTACGTTTTAGGCGTAAATACAGCAACCACGTTTACGCTTGAAGAATTAGTTGGTAAATAGTTAAAGGTTTGGCTTAAACTTTCGCCGTTAACTTGCCAACCGCTAAAATTATAACCTTTTTTAATAGGAACGATATCCTTAATAATTTGAGTTGACGCGCCGTATTTAATAATTCCGCCGTCGTAAGATAAAGTAGCCCCGTCCGCCACCAAATTATATTTAACGTTTATAGGCGACCAAGTTGCCGTAAGGGTGGGGTTTTCAACGTCAAAATTCCAAATCGTACCGCTAATTATTTCCCCGTCAATTTCATAGCCTAAAAATTCGTAACCTTTTTTAGTTGGAATAGGAAAATCTATACCTTGATTAAAAGTTTGTAAAACTTCGTAGGAAGTTTTATCTACACCGTCAATTTTTGCAGTTCCGCCGTTAAAGTTTAAGGTTAAGGCATAGGTTTTTGGTATCCACTTAGCCTTAATGGTCATTGAAAATACGTTTTGAACGTTAAAGGGGGTAAATTCTATTAAACCGCTGTTATAAAGCCAACCGCCAAAAGTGTAACCCGCTTTTTTAGGCGTTGGGATTTGAGCGTTTTCACCGTATCTCGCCGTGCAAGTTAAACCCTGCCCGTTCTCTAAATAACCGCCCGATAAATCAAGCGAAATCTCGCACACGGCAAAAGCCCACTCAGCCTTTAAGGTTACCGAATATTTAGAAATATTAAAGGGGGTTATTGAAACAATTTCGCCCTCGTGCGACCAGCCTATAAATTCGTAGCCGTATTTCGTAGGGGTGTTTAATATTAAGTTTTCGCCTATAATTGCGGTATGCGAAACGCCACCTTCAATCTCGCCACCGTCAAGGTCAAGCGTTACCGCTACCCTTGTAGGCGCAGGGGTTGAAGGCTCGTTACAAGCGGAAAAGAATACCGCCATACACAAAACCGTAAAAATCAATAGGATTTTTCTCATATTTTACCCTTAATTACTTAATCTATATAATTTTAACTCACAAGTTGAAAAATGTCAACAGTTGCACTTAGTATATGAAAACGGCTAAAAAAAATGCCGACGGGGTTTTCCGTCGGCAAATTAAATTTAATTAGATTTCAGCAAAGTATTTGATAGTTCTTACCATTTGAGAAGTGTAAGAATTTTCGTTGTCATACCAAGAAACAACTTGAACTTGGTAAGTTTCGTCGTCAATCTTAGATACCATAGTTTGAGTAGCATCGAAAAGTGAACCAAATCTCATACCGATAACGTCAGAAGATACGATTTCGTCAGTGTTGTAACCGAACGATTCGGTTGCTTGTGCTTTCATAGCAGCGTTGATGCCTTCCTTAGTAACGTCTTTACCTTTTACTACTGCGATTAAGATAGTAGTAGAACCGGTAGCGGTAGGAACACGTTGAGCAGCACCGATAAGTTTACCGTTGAGTTCAGGAATAACAAGACCGATTGCTTTTGCAGCGCCGGTAGAGTTAGGAACGATGTTCATAGCGCCTGCTCTTGAACGACGAAGGTCACCCTTTCTTTGAGGACCGTCAAGAATCATTTGGTCGCCGGTGTAAGCGTGAACGGTAGTCATAATACCCGATTGGATAGGAGCGTAATCGTTAAGTGCCTTAGCCATAGGAGCAAGACAGTTAGTGGTGCAAGATGCAGCCGAAATAACTTTATCGTCAGCAGTTAAAGTTTCGTGGTTAACGTTGTATACGATAGTAGGAAGGTCGTTTCCAGCAGGAGCAGAAATAACTACTTTCTTAGCACCAGCGGTAACGTGAGCCATAGCCTTGTCTTTCGAAGTGTAGAAACCAGTACATTCAAGAACTACGTCTACACCGATTTCACCCCAAGGAAGTTCAGCAGCGTTTGCTTTTGCGTAAATGATAATTTCTTTACCGTCAACGATAATAGAGTTATCAGTAGCCTCTACGGTGTGACCTTTTGCAAGATAGTTACCTTGCATAGTGTCGTATTTAAGAAGATGAGCAAGCATCTTAGGGCTGGTAAGGTCGTTAATAGCAACTACTTCGTAACCTTCGGCATCAAACATTTGTCTGAACGCTAAACGGCCGATACGACCAAAACCGTTAATTGCAACTTTTACATTTGACATAATTTTGTCCTCCATAATTAACTTTACGTTAAATTTTTAACAATTTAGTTTGAAACTTTGGCATTGCCAAAGCCTATCATACGATATTATATATACTTTTTTATTTTAAGTCAAACAAATTTCGGCTATTTATTTCAAATTGCAAGGATTTAAGCATTTAAGTTCTTCTAAAACGAAAAACCCGTCTTTACGGATAAGTTTATCGTCAAAATAAATTTCGCCACCGCCGTATTTCTCGCTCATTATAAGAACCATATCCCAGTGTAAAGCCGACTGGTTGCCGTTGTCGCACTCTTCGTAGCAAGAACCGGGGGTAAAGTGGATAGAGCCTGCAATTTTTTCGTCGAATAAAATATCGCCTATCGCGTCGTTTATAAACGGATTTACGCCGAAAGAAAACTCGCCAACGTATCTTGCGCCCTCGTCAATATCGAGTATCTCGTTGAGTTTTTCGGTGTAGTTTGCCGTTGCTTTTACTATTTTACCTTTTTCAAAGGTAAGGCAAACGTTTTCAAATTTAAGCCCGTCTTTTATAGACGGTGCGTTAAAGGTAATAACACCGTTAACGCTATCTTTAACCGGCGCGGTAAAAATTTCGCCGTCTGGGATATTTCTTTTCCCCGAACACTTAATTCCCGGAAGATTTTTAATAGAGAAAGTAAGGTCGGTGCCGTTTGCTACTAAACGCACTTTGTCGGTTTTGTTTATTAAACTTTCAAGCGCGTCCATCGCCTTATCCATTTTAGAATAATC
>JAZLBK010000114.1:0-5877 GCA_045613665.1 Christensenellaceae bacterium
CCGGCACGCAAGCGTGTTTGGCGCTCAAAGAAGAGGGTTACGAAGTAGTGCTTGTAAACTCTAACCCCGCAACCATTATGACGGGCACCACTATTGCGGACAAGGTTTATATGGAACCTTTAACGCTTGAATACGTTGCAAGAATTTTAAGGCACGAACGCCCAGATGCAATCGTTCCGGGTATCGGCGGTCAAACGGGGCTTAACCTCGCTATGCAACTTGAAAAGAAAGGCGTTTTGAAAGAGTGTGGTGTTGAACTGCTTGGAACGTCAAGCGAAAGTATTGAAAGGGCGGAAGACAGAGAACTTTTCAAAGAACTTTGTAATTCTATCGGCGAGCCGACAATCCCTTCGGAAATCACTTACGATTTAGAAGAGGCTAAAAAAGCGGCTAAAAAGATAGGCTACCCCGTAGTTTTAAGACCGGCATTTACCTTAGGTGGTACGGGTGGCGGTTTTGCAAACAATGAAGAAGAACTTATTGAAATAGGCATAAACGCGTTCAAACTTTCTCCCGTTCACCAAGTTCTTATCGAAAAGAGCGTTAAAGGTTATAAAGAAATTGAATTTGAAGTAATGCGCGACTCTAACGACCACGCCATTACCATTTGCGGTATGGAAAATATTGACCCCGTTGGCGTTCACACTGGCGACTCTTGCGTTGTTGCACCTATTATGACGCTTAGCAAGAAAGACGAGAAAATGCTTAACGACTCGGCTATCAAACTCATTAAAGAACTCAAAATCGAGGGCGGTTGTAACGTTCAGTTCGCCCTTAATCCTAAAACCAGCGAATATTACTTAATAGAAGTAAACCCAAGGGTATCGCGTTCTTCGGCGCTTGCGTCTAAGGCAAGTGGTTACCCGATTGCAAGAGTTACCGCTAAAATTGCGGTTGGTATGTTGCTTGAAGAAATTCAAATTGCTAATACTAACGCGTCGTTCGAGCCTAAACTTGACTACGTTATAGCAAAATTACCGCGTTTCCCATTTGACAAGTTTGCCTCGGCAACCAACAAACTTGGAACTCAAATGAAAGCGACTGGCGAAATTATGGGTATCGGCTCAAATCTTGAAGAGGCACTACTTAAAGGTATACGCTCGCTTGAAATCGGCGCAAACCACATTTACCACTCTAAGTTTGACAATATGAGCGTTGAAGAACTTCTCGACTACATCAAAGATTTCCGTTCGGACAATATTTTTGCAATAGCCGAACTTATCTATCACGGTGTTTCGATTGAAAAACTTCACGAAATTACTATGATTACTCCGTATTTCCTTAACGCTTTCAAAAACATTATCGATATGGAAGAAACGCTTAGAAAAAATAAAGACGTTAAAACTCTTACGAGCGCAAAGAAAATGGGATTTAGCGATAAGTACATTGCAAGGCTTTGGAACGTAAATGAAATTGACGTTTACAATATGCGTAAAGAAAATAGTATTTTCCCAGCGTTCAAGATGGTAGATACCTGCCACACGGGCGCTTATATTCCTTACTTCTATTCTTCATATACGGGCGAGAACGCGTCGCGCTTAACCAATAAGAAAAAGATAATAGTTCTCGGTGCTGGTCCTATACGTATCGGTCAAGGCGTAGAGTTTGACTATTCTACCGTTCACGCGGTTATGACTATTAAAAAAGCGGGCTATGAGGCGATTATTATAAACAATAACCCCGAAACCGTTTCGACTGACTACACTACTGCCGACAAACTTTACTTTGAACCCCTTACGCCGGAAGACGTTATGAATATAGTAGAGTTCGAAAAGCCGGAAGGCGTTGTTGCGTCGCTCGGTGGACAAACGGCTATTAACCTTGCCGAGCCACTTCACAAACGCGGTGTTAAAATTATCGGCACGGATTGTGACGCGATTGATAGGGCGGAAGACAGAAACGCCTTTGAAAATCTTCTTAACGAGTTAGATATTCCAAGGGCAAAAGGCAGAGCGGTTACTAAGATTGAAGACGGTATTGAGGCGGCAAGAGAAATCGGCTACCCCGTGCTCGTTCGCCCAAGTTTCGTGCTTGGCGGTAGGGCAATGCAAATCGTTGCCGACGAAGAAGGCTTAAAACACTACCTTAAAACCGCCGTTGAAATCGACGAAGACAAACCCGTTTTAGTTGATAAATACATACAAGGTAAAGAAGTAGAAGTAGACGCTATTTGCGACGGTATCGACGTGTTCGTTCCAGGTATTATGGAACTCGTTGAAAGAACTGGTATTCACAGTGGCGATAGTATTAGCGTTTACCCAACGTTCAGTATATCCGATAAAGTTAAAGGAACTATTCTTCAATACGCTAAAAAATTAGGTTTAGGTATCGGCATAAAAGGTCTTTACAATATCCAGTTTATAGTAGATAAAAACGAAGACGTTTATATTATAGAAGTTAATCCGCGCTCGTCAAGAACCGTACCTTTCCTTTCTAAATCAACGGGGTATAGTTTAGCGGACATCGCTACCGAAGTTATTATGGGCAAAACCCTTAAAGAACAAGGGATATTTACGATATACCCTAACGAAAAAAATCGTTGGTACGTTAAAGTTCCAGTGTTCTCGTTCAACAAACTTCGTGGGCTTGACGCGTATTTATCTCCCGAAATGAAGTCAACTGGCGAGGCGATAGGTTACGACGATAAGTTAAACCGCGCTTTATATAAAGCACTTCAAGCGTCGGGTATGAGCGTTCAAAACTACGGTACGGTGCTTGCAACCGTTGCCGATAAAGATAAAGACGAGGCGTTGCCACTTATTAGAAGATTTTATAATCTTGGCTTTAACATTATGGCAACTGAGGGAACTGCTAAATTCCTTAAACAAAACGGCATTAGAACTCACGCCGTTAAGAAAATTAGCGACGGTAGTGACGAGATTTTAGACTGTATCCGCCAAGGCTTTATTAGTTACGTAATAAACACCAAAGACGTTGGCTCTAAGGGGCAAAGTACAGACGGCGCCGAAATCCGTCGCGCTGCTACTGAAAACAACGTAACTATATTCACCGCGCTTGACACGGTAAAAGTTCTTCTTGACGTACTTGAAGAAATCACTTTATCAGTATCCACCATCGACGCGTAAAGGTAGAGTATGAAACAAGTTTTATTAAAAATTGTAGAAAACAAACCGCTTAACGCAAGCGTTATGGAAATGACGCTACAAGGCGACGTTTCAGGCGTTAAAGCGGGGCAGTTTATCAATATAAAGATTGACGGATTGTATCTTCGTAGACCTATTTCCGTTTGTGAAATATTAGACGGGGGGCTTAAAATTATATACAAAATCGTAGGCAAAGGCACTGAGATTTTAAGTCAAATGAAAGCGGGTGAAAGTTTAGACGTTTTGACCGTTTTAGGTAACGGTTACGACCTATCACTTTCGGGCGATAAACCGCTTTTAATCGGCGGTGGCGTTGGCGTTCCGCCCATGTACGAACTTTGCAAGCAACTAATTAGCGCGGGTAAAAAAGTTAGCGTAATACTCGGTTTTAACACTAAAAGCGAAATCTTTTACGAAAACGAGTTTATAAACCTTGGCGCAAAAGTAGCCGTAACCACCGTTGACGGAAGTTATGGCATAAAAGGTTTCGTGACTGATGCTATGAAAGATTTAGATTATTCTTACTTTTATACTTGCGGGCCAGAGCCTATGCTCAAAGCCGTTCATAAACAAAGCGTTACCGACGGCGAAATGAGTTTTGAAGAGCGTATGGGTTGCGGTTTTGGTGCGTGCATGGGTTGTTCGTGCAAAACGCTAACCGGCAACAAGCGAATTTGTAAAGAAGGCCCCGTGCTTAAAAAGGGGGAAATATTATGGTAGACACCAAAGTTAATTTATTAGGTATTGAACTTGATAACCCCGTAATTCCAGCAAGCGGAACTTTCGGCTACGGCTACGAATTTAGCGACCTTTACGACATAAACGTCTTAGGCACTTTCTCGTTTAAGGGAACTACCAAAGAACCGCGTTTTGGCAACCCCACCCCAAGAATTGCCGAGTGTACGGCAGGTATGATAAATGCGGTTGGGCTACAAAACCCCGGCGTAAAAAAGGTTATTGAAGAAGAACTGCCACGCCTTAAAAAATGCTTTAACAAAAAAGTAATGGCTAACGTTTCGGGCTTTTCGATTGACGAATACGCCTACACTTGCGAACTACTTGATAAAGAAGAGCAAGTTGGTTGGCTTGAAGTTAACGTAAGTTGCCCCAACGTTCACGGTGGCGGTATGAGTTTTGGAACGTCTCCGTCAGCGGCAGCCGAAGTAACGAAAGCGGTTAAAAAAGTGACCAATAAGCCGATTATCGTTAAACTTTCGCCAAACGTAACCGATATCGTTTCTATTGCGAAAGCGTGTGAAGACGCTGGCGCAGACGGTATAAGTTTAATAAATACTATGCTTGGTATGAGAATTGACCTTAACCGCAAAAAGCCTATAATTGCAAACGTGATGGGTGGGTTCTCTGGCTCGGCGATATTCCCAGTTGCACTTAGAATGGTGTATCAAGTATCGTCGGCGGTTAAAATTCCGGTAGTTGGTATGGGTGGCGTATCGTCGGCTGACGACGTTATTGAAATGGTGCTTGCAGGAGCAACGGCTGTTGAAGTGGGAGCGTACAACTTAGTTAACCCCTACGCGTGCAGAGATATCATAAACGACTTGCCCTTAAAAATGCAAAAGTATAAAATAAATTCGCTTAAAGAAATTATAGGAGGAGCAAAAGTATGAGTAAAGACGTAATTATCGCGCTTGACTTTGACAGTAAAGAAAAGGTTTTTAGTTTTCTTGATAAATTTGAAGGTAAAAAACCTTTCGTAAAAATAGGTATGGAACTTTACTATGCCGAAGGCCCCGAAATAGTAAAGGAAATTAAAAAACGCGGGCATAAAATCTTTTTAGATTTGAAACTTCACGATATTCCAAACACCGTTAAAAAGGCAATGAAAGTTCTTTCGGAACTTGACGTTGATATGACCAACCTTCACGCAAGCGGAACGATAAATATGATGAAGTCGGCAATCGAAGGCTTAACGAGAGCAGACGGCACAAGACCTATGCTTATTGCAGTTACGCAACTTACGTCAACCGACCAAGAAAGCATGGAAAACGACCTTTTAATTAAAGAGCCGATTGACAAAGTTGTTATGCACTACGCAAGCAACGCTAAAATCGCAGGGCTTGACGGCGTTGTTTGTTCGCCGTTAGAGGCAGGCAAAGTTCACGGCGTTTGCGGTGATAACTTCGTAACGGTAACCCCAGGCGTAAGGCTTGCGGGCGACGCGGTTGGCGACCAAAAGCGAGTAACTACCCCAGCGCTTGCAAGAGAAATCGGTTCAGACTATATCGTAGTGGGTAGGTCTATAACCGGCGCTGAAAACCCCGTTTTAGCATACGAAAGATGCTTAAAAGAATTTTTAGGAGAATAAGATATGAAAAACCTTGAAAAACTTATTGCAAAAGACTTACTTTCTATAAAGGCGGTATTTTTCCGCCCCGAAGAACCTTTTACTTGGGCAAGCGGTATTAAAAGCCCTGTTTACTGTGATAACAGATTAACTTTAACTTCAGTAGAAGTTAGAAACGACGTTGAAAACGCAATTGCCGAAACAATCAAAGCAAACTATCCAGAAGTAGAAGTATTGATGGGTACTTCAACTGCAGGTATTGCACACGCCGCAATCGTTGGCCACATTATGGAACTTCCTATGGGTTACGTTAGATCGGGTGCTAAAGACCACGGCAGGCAAAACCAAATTGAAGGCAAACTTGAAAAAGGTCAAAAGGTAGTAGTTGTTGAAGACCTTATTTCTACCGGTGGCAGTGTTATTGAAGAAGTCGGAGGCCAAGCGGTCTTAGGAAGACAACTTAGTAAT